>CAZMXX010000181.1:0-7771 GCA_964570315.1 uncultured Anaerolineaceae bacterium
CGGTGCTGTGCTATAAAGGATAGATTGGCGGTTGGCTGATTGGCGGTTGGTTATTTCAATCGCCAATCGCCAACCCGTTTGAAACTATGACCGAAACATCTTTCCCCGCCGAAAAATGGCGACTGCTCATCACCCCGCCCGCCGACGGCGCAACCAATATGGCAATTGATGAAGCCATCATGCACGCGCTGTCGGAAGAGAAGACCGCGCCGACGCTCCGCTTTTACCGCTGGGAGCCGCCGTGTCTGTCGCTGGGTTACAACCAGCATTTCACCGATGTGGACATTGCTGCCTGCGAGCGGCTGGGATACACCTGGGTGCGCCGTCCCACCGGCGGACGGGCAATTTTGCACACCGATGAACTCACCTACAGCGTCATCACCCGCCAAACCGACCCCCGTGTGGCGGGCGGTGTGGTGGCGAGCTATCGCCGTTTGAGCGCGGGCTTACTGGCGGGTTTGCAGGCGCTCGGTGCGGTGGCGGTGCAGGCGGAAGGGGATATGCCGAAAAATCCCCGACAGGGCGCGGCGTGCTTCGACACCCCTTCCCATTATGAAGTGACGTTGAACGGAAAAAAATTGGTCGGTAGCGCGCAGGTGCGGCGCAAAAAAATGGTGCTGCAACACGGCACGCTCCCGCTGGGCGGTGACATCACCCGTATTTTTGATGCGCTTTCAATACCGGCGGATGAAAAAGCCGCGCTCAGCCGCGATTTGCTCGCCCGTGCCACCACGCTGGAACGTGAAATGGGGCGAGCGGTGAGTTTCGCCGCCGCCGCCGAGGCGATGGCGCACGGATTTTCGCGCGCGTTGCGGTTGGAACTCGTGTCCGCACCCCTGTCCGATTACGAGCAGTCATTGGCGGAACACTATCGCCTCACCCGCTACACCGCCGACGATTGGAATCGGCGGGTGTGATGGTCATCGGGGTGTTGACGCTGGAATTGAATATCCCTGCCGCCCAATCGCTGAAGGACAAACGGCGGGTACTGAAAAGCGCCCAGGCGAAACTTCGCCGGCGATTCAACATCAGCATTGCCGAAGTTGACCGCCACGACAGCCACCGGACGGCGGTGCTCGGCGTGGTGTGCGTCAGCTCCGATGAAAAATATGCGCACGGTTTGTTGATGCAGGTGGTCGCTTGGCTGGAGGAGACCCGTCTGGATTGTGTGCTGGCGGATTTTCAGATTGAGATGGTGCATTGACGGACAAAACGACCCGACATCGGGTCGTTTTTGATTCCGCTTGCTATAATTCTTATCCGCTGCGCGCCTCCGAATGTTTTTATTGTTGCGATGTCAGACCTTCTTTTTCACAAGCTGTGGTACAATTTTGCACCTTGTCAAAATCGCAGTATATGGTATAATGAATTCAATCAAAATCTTCAAAAAATCTCATTTTTTGGTGCTTGAGACGATAGGGCGAAATTGCCCCGTCAATGCGATGACGCTTTCGCGCAAAAGAATGCTTTTGTGATGTGTTCTTCGCATATATTTTGATTGGTAAGAATTCAAAGGACGTTTGAAGTATAAACATCCCAAACCCATTCCACACTTTTCTCTCAAAGTACAACACACGCTCACTTCAAAGACATTGCCGCCTGATTGACGCATGTCCTGTTATAGTGTGCTGCCACAACACCCTAATGTACAATATAAATTTCGGCTACGTTTGATTTATGCCACACCGTAACCGACGCGCTGAGTCCACCTGCCACTGGATTGCGTTCGGATGCGTTAATTTTTATCAAACTTTATTGCCACAAAAAAGGGAGGATGCAAAAATGAAAGAAGGCAACACCGAAAATTCGGAAAACACGCAACAAGTGCACACAATGGGGAGGCGTAACTTTCTAAGTTACTTGCTCGGTTTCTCCGTATTCACCACGCTGGCGGGGATACTGACACCGATTATCGCCTATTTGATACCCCCGCCTTCAGGAAGTGATGGCGGCGGGAATCGTATGCTCGTGGGAACCACGCAGGATATTCCCGTTGGACACGGTAAAATCGTGTCGTATGGCAGTCAGCCTGTTGTTGTGACAAACACCCCAAAAGGAGTGAAAGCTTTTTCAGCGATTTGCACTCATTTGGGGTGTATTGTTATGTATGACCAAGACAACCAAATTATCAAATGCCCCTGCCACGATGGATTCTTCAACGTGGTAACAGGTGAAGTTATCTCCGGTCCCCCGCCCAGCCCGCTGCCCCCAATTCCGACCACGATGGATGGCGAAGATATTTACATAGGAGCGGCGTAAAATGGAATATCAACAAAATCTTGAGACGACCAATCGTGGGCAGCGATTGATTGACTGGATAAATGAGCGGTATCACATGCGTGAATTGATGGCGGCGATGTTGCATGTGCACATTCCGAAAGCGTCGAAAACGTATTATTTGGGGGGCATCACCCTGTTCCTGTTTCTGGTGCAGGTGGTCACAGGGAGTTTGCTGGCGCTCTATTACCGGGGAACGCCGGATGAGGCATATGACAGCGTGATGTTCATCACCAGCACCGTGCAATTCGGCTGGCTCATTCGCAGCATTCATGCTTGGGGCGCGAACTTGATGGTTGCTTTTTGCATCCTTCATCTGCTGCGGATTTTCTTTCAGGCGGCATACAAAGCGCCCAGAGAATTGACGTGGGGCGTGGGGGTGGTATTACTGCTGGTGACGATGGGCTTTGGCTTCACCGGCTACCTATTGCCCTGGGACCAGCGAGCATACTGGGCAACGACGGTCGGCAGTGAGATGGCGGGCGCGTTCCCCATTGGCGGCGAGTTTTTGCTGCGCTTTTTGCGGGGCGGTGAAAATATCGCCGCCGCAACGCTCAGCCGATTTTACGGCATTCACACCCTGATACTCCCCATGACCATCGCGGCATTAATCGGCGTCCATCTACTGCTCATTCACCAACAGGGGCTGGCGGATCCACATCAGCTGGCAACGGCAAAACCCGTGAAAACCCCTTCAGACAAAGGGAAACCCTTTTTCCCGAACTATGTTTTAGGCGAGGTGGTAAGTTGGTATATGATCATCGGTCTCTTGATTATCCTCGCCTCATTGTTCCCGGCTGGGCTGGAAGATAAAGCCAATCCGCTGGAAACCCCACCACACATTAAACCGGAATGGTATTTCCTGTCACTGTACCAGATACTCAAATTTGTGCCGCGTGTGATGGGTGTTTTGCTTCCGGCAGTTGCAATCATTATGTTGTTCCTGCTGCCATTCATTGACCGGAGCCCTGAGGTATCGCCTCGGAAGCGCCCCGCAATGGTAACATTCGGCATCATAACAGTGATTGTGATTGTTGTGTTCACCGTTTGGGGCAAGGTAAGCTGAATGATCAATCGCACAAAAGTAGCCACAGGGGGAGGAATTTATGCGGACGAATAAAGCTGACGCCCGTATTGTATTTGGTATATTGAGTGTCCTAATTGTGTTGTTAAGTCTTGTGATAACCACAAACGCACAATCACCGACAGGCGGTGAGGCGACACCGTCGCCAAAAGCCACAGCGACCGCCAGTAAAATCAAACATGGCACAATCGGATTTTCCAACTGCTTGAAGTGCCATTTGGATGGCTTCCGGGAAGCGCCGGTTATGCCCAGAGACGACCACGCAACCTACAATGGCAACGATGTTTGCATGGATTGCCATGAACCCAGTACGCCCGAAGACGGGGCGGTTTGGGAAACGTTGCTGCCGGGCGCAACGCCCGTGCCCATTCAACATCCCGCCAGTAACGGATTGAACACATGTTACGATTGCCACCTTGAGTTGGGCGACCAGCACACGGACATCGCTCAAATGTGGATAGAAAGTGTCCACGGCAAAGCCGACATCGGGTGCGCGGATTGCCACGGCGGCGACCCCAACACCGACGAAATGAAGCTGGCAATGCAAACCGAATCCGGTTACATCGGCGTGCCGCCCCGGCTGGTGATACCGCAAATTTGCGGCGGCTGCCATTCCGATGTGGAGCGCATGCGTTCATACAAATTGCCAACCGACCAATACGCCAAATACACGCAAAGCGTTCATGGCAAAAAATTGCAGCAGAATAATGACACGCGCGTGGCAATATGCACCGATTGCCACGGCTCCCACAATGTCAAAAAAGGCTCCGATTCAACTGCACCCATTTATCCGGTCAACGTCCCGGAGCTGTGCGCCGGTTGTCATGCGGACGCCACGCTGATGGAATCTTACGACATTCCCACCAACCAGTATGAAGTATACAAAAACAGCGTGCATGGGAAACTGCTGTTGGAAGAACAGGATGTCCGCGCGCCGACGTGCGCATCATGTCATGGTTCTCATGACGCCAAACCGCCCAGCAGCGAAGAGGTCGTCAATGTTTGCGGGAAATGTCATACCGCCACCGAAGATTTGTACGGGCAAAGTTTGCATTCCCGAATAGGGGACAACGCGCCGAAATGCTGGACATGCCACGGCACGCACGACGTTTTCAAAACCGGCGAAGAAATGTTTATGAACCATAAACCGCAGGAGGACAAGGCTTGCACCTCATGCCACTTGGACAACAAATCGTTCAGGATGGACAAAGCACGTTTCGCACTGAAGGAAGACCGTCGCTGCGACACCTGCCATCATGAAGGGTCGAGAATTATGCGGCAGGTCACCGGCATCTATGTGGCGCTGAACGACGCGAACACTGTTTATGAAGAAGCGGAATCCGCCATTAAAAAAGCAAGCTCGCTGGGGATGATAGTCACGGATGCGGAAATTAAACTGCGCGAGGCTCGAACCAGTCTCATCAGCGCCCGCGCGGCGGTGCACACCACAAAACTACCTGTGGTGACCAAATTCACCGATGAAGTCGAAATATCCGCCAAAGCCGCCAAAGCCATCGCGGATGAAAAATTGCAGGAGAATTTCTTCCGGCGTTTCTCGATGATCATTGCCGTGGTAATTATCATGGTGATAATCGTCACGCTGAACTATCTTAAACGCAAAATAGACCGGGCATCGGAAGAGGAATCATAATGCCATGCAAAAAGAGACGGATGTTTGGCTGAACGGGATGCCGGAAGTGGGGCAGACCGCACGCCGCTCGCGGCGGGTGACCGCGCGTGACATTGAACTGTTCACAGAAATCAGCGGCGACCGCAACCCGCTGCACTATGATGAGGACGCGGCGCGGCGCACCCGTTTTGGCGGCATTGTGGTGCAGGGCGGCATCATCACCGCCATTCTGAATGCGGTGGTGGCGGAGGCGTTGCCCGGACCGGGAACCGTATTTTTGCAGGTGAATTGGCGTTTCATCGCCCCTGTGCGCCTGGGCGACACCATCACCGGCGAAGTGGAAGTGACCGGCGTGCGGGCGGACAAGCCCATCACCGAGTTGAAAACGCGCGTCCTGCTTGCGGATGGTAGCGTGGTTTTGGATGGAGACGCCGTATGTTACACCGTGCCCATTCGTTGAGGCACTGCGTGCGACAGGCTGAACAGCATTGCGAGCCACCGGCGGGAGGCGCCGCACCCAAAAGGGCAATCACACGCCGAATATATGGGTTAAAGCGGTGCTTCCCGCGCCGCCAATGCTGAGCAACATCGCCAATTGTGCATCGGCGACTTGGTTGGCGCCGGCTTGCCCCATTAATTGCTGGACAATTTCGCAAGTCTGATAAATGGCGGTTGCGCCGATGGGATGTCCGCGTGCTTTCAGCCCGCCAAAGGTTGAAATGGGGACTGTGCCGCTCAAACTGATTTGATTTTCCGTCGCCAGCCGCCAACCTTCCCCGAGTTTGGCAAAACCGACCGCTTCCAGCCCCATGCAGCTCATGATGCTGAATGCGTCATGCACCTCGAACAAATCCAAATCGGTGCGGTGGACATTCGCTTTGCGGAAGGCTTCGCGGGCAGAACGTTCCGCGGCGAAGAGGCGCAATGGCGCGGGGCGGTCGTCAATGCGCAACCAGTCGGTGGCAACGCTGGAACTGAGGATTTTTACCGGCTGATGGGTGTACGCGCGCGCTTCCTCGGTGCGGGCAAGAATGACCGCCGCCGCGCCGTCACACAGCGGCGAGGCGTCGAACAGTCTCAGCGGGGGGACAATCACCCGTGATTCGCGGACCATCGCCTCGGTGACCGGTTTGTCTTTGAAAAGCGCGTTGGGATTGGTGCGTGCGTTTTGATGCGCCACCAGCGAAAAATTATTGAAGGCGTCTATCGGCACGCCATAGGTGTCCATATACAATTGCATCAATTGTGCATTTTGGCTCAGCAGGGTTGCGCCGGTGGAAGCCTCTTTTTCCGCATCGAGGGCTTTGGCGAGGGCGCGGGTGGCATTCCCGCTGCTCATCTTTTCCACCCCCAGCGCCACCGCAAGCCGAGCTTCGCCACTGGCGATGGCGAAATACGCCATCCGCAACGCTGCCGCGCCGGTGGCGGTTGCCGCGCGCACGTGCAACGCTTCGATGCCACGCAATCCGGCGGCGCTGGCAATCAGAGTCGCCACGTGTTTTTGCCCCTGCAACTCATCCGCGAGCATATTTCCCACGAATAACGCATTCACGGAATCGATACCGGCGGCTTCCATCGCCATATGGAGCACCTTTGCCCCCATCTCGCGCAAACTGTGCGGATTCTCTTTTTGCACGGGGATTTGTCCAATGCCGACAATGCTTACACTGCGCAGTTGGTCATACATTTTTCGCTCCCGATACCGGCGTGCGCCAAAGATTTTCTGGGTTGGGTTTCATCTTGCGTCGTGTCAAAATATCCTCCTCAATGCCGATTTAACGTTGTATTTGCGAGAAAAATTTCCGTGGCATATTATCGCATTGATGGAAGATATCGTCAATTTGCGGGTGTCAAAAGGTTTGAAATAGTGTTTCGATGGCATAAGGGGGGTAAGGGGTTGAAGCGGGGTATTCTTGCGAATAGTGGTTATTTTTGACAGGCAGTCAATTTGAACCACTACTCAAAAACCATTTACTCACCGCCATTGGAACGAGCGTTCCGCGCTGCGGTCGCTCAACGCCTCGCCATAGAAAATGCCATCATCCCCGATGGCGATTTTTTTCATCACCACCACATACCAACTGAACCGCGTCAGCGTTTGCGGGCGTAAGGTTTCCGGCAGCCGATAGCTGGTATCGTGCGTGAAAAACGTTTGCAGTTTCCCCGTTTCATCCGTTAAATAGACCACATAAAAGGTGTCGTCATCCAGCAGTCCGCCGGTTGTCCAACTGAGCAGCACCGATGAATTTTCTCCCTCAATCAGCGTTCCATCGGCGGGGAGGAGCAATTGCGGGGTGAGATACGGCGGACGCGGCGTGAAGGTCGGTGTGGGGGTGATGGTGGGTGTCGGTGTGGCGGTCGGCGGGCGCAGAGGAATGAGCAATACTTGCCCCACCGACAGCAAATCGAGGTCGAGCCCCGGGTTGGCAATTTCGATGGCGGACTGGCTGGTATCAAAATTGAAGGCAATCCCGCTGAGGGTGTCGCCGCCTTGAACGGTGTAGGTGATGACGGGACCGCCGCGCACGGCGACATCTGGGTCGGCTTCGGCGGATGTGGCGCGGTATTGGTTGGGGATGAGCAAATCTTGCCCGACGCGCAGCAGCGTCTCGCGGGTGATGTCGTTGGCGGCGGTCAGGTCGTCAATGGTGATGCCGTATTTGTTGGCGATGAATTCCAGCGTTTCCCCGGTGCGTATTTTGTGATACAGCGGCGCGATCCCACTTTGACGCTGCCGAGGATGGGTGGGGGGTAGATGTTGGTGGGTGGCGTTTCATTTT
>CAZMXX010000182.1:0-7732 GCA_964570315.1 uncultured Anaerolineaceae bacterium
GTTCTGGCGCGCTACTTCGCCCGCCACGACGGCGAAATGGACAAAGTGACGCACCTGCTTTTCTCCATGGTGATGGTTGTCCTGCCGATGGCGCTCATCTTTTTGGAGCCGGACATGGGAACCAGCCTGATTATCGGTTTTATCTGGCTGGCAATGGCAACCATTGCGGGGATGCGCCTGCTGCACATCGTATTTTTGGGCGGGGCGGCAGTCCTCGCCAGCCCGGTAATTTGGTTGGGGATGAAAGATTACATGCGCCAACGGGTCATCCTCTTTTTAGACCCCACCGGCAACCCCGATGATTATTACAACGTGCAACAAGCGCTCATCAGCATCGGGTCGGGCGGGTGGCTCGGCAAAGGTTTCGGGAACGGCACACAAAGCCAGCTCCGCTTTCTGCGCGTACGCCACACCGACTTCATCTTTTCCGTCATCGGGGAAGAGCTGGGCATGCTGGGCGCGATATTGCTGCTCCTCCTCTTCCTGCTGCTGCTGTGGCGAATTTTACACGCCGCCAACATCGCCGGCGACGCCTTCGGGCGCAACATCTGCATCGGCGTGGCGGCAGTGATTTTCGTGCAAGCCGCCATCAACATCGGCGTGAATCTGGGCATCATGCCCGTCACCGGCACCCCCCTCCCCTTCGTCAGCTATGGTGGCAGTTCGCTGATAACCTTTTTACTGGCATTGGGACTGGTGGAAAGTGTCGCCATGCACCGAAAGCGACTTGATTTTGATGCGTAATCGTTTTTCCGCGCCTTACGGCACATATATCATCGCCATCTGGTCGGCGGTTTTGGGTTTGCAAAATCTCGCCCGACTGATATATACTCTGGCGACAGATGGCACCGGGAGCCGCGCCTCGCAAGCGCAGCTCTTCACTTATCAATGGATAAGTGTCGTGTTCAGCATTATCTTTTTTGCCGCCGCCGTCGGCATGTGGCAGCGCAAAAACTGGGGGCGACGACTGTTTTTATTCGCCACCCCACCCTTTTTCGCGCTGGCAATCTTCGGCGTATTCAGCACCACCACCGCCGACCTGCCCGCCGCATCCCAATGGGGGTTGGTTACACGATACACCATTTCCATCGTCATCCCGTGGATTTATTTGAATCTGCCATTCATTGCACAAGCATTTTTAACAGAAACCGAGGAAATCACACCCTATGACTGACACACCTGCCCGCGTGCGATACGCGCCCAGCCCCACCGGATTTCTCCACGTGGGCGGCGCGCGCACCGCTCTGTACGATTATCTGCTGGCACGAAAAACCGGCGGCTCGTTCATCATCCGCATTGAAGACACCGACCAAAAACGATACAACCCCGACGCCGTCGCCGACCTGCTTGACGGCTTGCGCTTTTTGGGGCTTGAGTGGGACGAAGGCGCGGACGTCGGCGGGGCGTATGGTCCATATGTCCAAACCGAACGGCTGGAAATTTACCAAAAGTACATCAAACAGCTATTGGATGCCGGGCACGTTTATCGCTGTTTCTGCTCCGGCGAGCGTCTGCAAGCCGTGAATGAAGAACGCCGAAAGGCGGGGCTTAACCCCGGCTACGACCGCCATTGCCGCAACATCCCCCCCGCCGAAGCCGAAGCGCGCGCCGCCGAGGGCGAATCGTTCACCGTGCGCATCAAAGTGCCGCTCACCGGAAATATCACCCTGCATGACGCCATTCGCGGCGACATCACCATCGAAAACGACATCATCAACGATGCCGTACTGGTGAAATCGAACGGCATTCCCACCTACCATTTTGCGGTGGTGGTGGACGACCATCTCATGGAAATCACCCACGTGCTGCGCGGCGAAGAATGGATCAGCAGTTTCCCCATTCATCTGCATCTGTACGATTTTCTCGGCTGGGAACCGCCCATCTTCGCCCATCTGCCCGTCATTCTGAACCCCGCCGGAAAGGGGAAAATGAGCAAGCGCGAAACCCGCGCCCCCGACGGGTCGGTGTATCCGGTCTTCGTCCACACCTTTAAAGAACTCGGCTACCTGCCCGAAGCGCTGTTCAACTATCTGGCGCTGGTGGGCTGGAGCTACGACGACAAAACCGAAATTATGACCAAAGCGGAAATCATCGAACGGTTCAGCCTGTCGCGCGTCAATTCCTCGCCCGCCGCCTGGGATTACGATAAACTGAAACATTTCAACGGCATGTACATTCGCAACCTCGGCGTGGCAGACCTCACCGACCGCCTGCTCCCTTTTTTGGCAAAAGCGGGCATCCATGCCGACCGCGACACCATGCTGAAAGTCACCCCGCTCATCCAAGAGCGGCTCACCCTGCTCTCGGAAGCCGCCGAAAAAGTGGATTTCTTCTTCGTGGACGAGCTGTCCGAATTCGACCTGAATCTGCTCATTCCCAAGAAGTTAACTATGGAGGACGTTCCCGCTATTCTGCACAAAGCGCGTGCCGCGCTGGCAGAAACCGAGTTCACCCACGCCGGATTGGAAGCGGCGCTCAAAGCTGCCGCCACCGAAATGGGGCTCAAAGCGGGACAATTCTATCAGCCCATCCGCGTCGCAACCTGCGGCAGAAAAGTCGCGCCGCCATTGTACGGCACGCTCGAAGTGCTGGGGAAAGAAACCGTCCTCCGGCGCATCGACCGCACCCTGACGCGGCTAAACAATTAACAATGAATAATTAGCAATGAACAATTTTGAACCTGAAACTTGAACCCTGAGACTTGAGACCTAAAACCATGACCCACGTGAATCCAACCGAAAAAGAAAGCGCCGACATCGGCTCAAATTTTATCAAAAAGATTATAGATGAACACAACCGCACCGGACGCTTCGGCGGGAAGGTTATCACCCGCTTCCCCCCCGAACCGAACGGCTATTTGCACATCGGGCACGCCAAATCCATCTGCCTCAACTTTGGGCTGGCGGCAGATTACGGTGGCAAAACCAACCTTCGTTTCGATGACACCAACCCCGTCAAAGAAGAAGACGAATATGTCCACGCCATCATGGAAGATGTGCGCTGGCTCGGGTTTGAATGGGACAACCTCTTTTACGCCTCCGACTATTTTGAACAACTGTACGAATTCGCCGTCAAGCTCATCAAAAAAGGGAAGGCGTATGTGGACGACCTAAGCGCCGATGAAATCCGCGAATATCGTGGCACGCTCACCGAGCCGGGGAAAGAAAGCCCGCATCGCAACCGCCCGGTGGCAGAAAATCTCGAACTCTTCGCCCGGATGCGCGCCGGAGAGTTCCCCGACGGAGCGAAAGTCCTCCGCGCCAAAATCGACATGGCATCGCCCAACCTGAACCTGCGCGACCCGGTGATGTATCGTATTTTGCACGCCACGCATCACCGCACCGGCGACGAGTGGTGCATCTACCCCATGTACGATTTCGCGCACGGGCAATCGGACGCCATCGAAGGCATCACCCACTCCATCTGCACCCTGGAATTTGAGGCGCATCGCCCGCTGTATGACTGGTTTTTGGATGAGCTGGAAATCCATCATCCGCAACAAATTGAATTTGCCCGTTTGCATCTCACCTACACCCTGATGAGCAAACGGAAACTGCTCAAACTGGTGAACAGCGGCGTGGTGCGCGGCTGGGATGACCCCCGCATGCCGACCCTCGCCGGGCTGCGGCGGCGCGGCTACACCCCGGAAGCCATCCGCGACTTCGCCGAGCGCATCGGCGTGGCGAAAAAAGACAGCACCGTTGACATCGCCCTGCTGGAACACTGCCTGCGCGACGACCTGAACAAACGCGCCCCGCGGGTGATGGCGGTTCTGCACCCGCTGAAGCTGGTGATTGACAATTATCCCGAAAAAGAGGTAGAAGAGCTGGAAGCCGTCAACAACCCGGAAGATGAATCTGCCGGCACGCGCACCATCCCTTTTAGCCGCGAAATTTACATTGAGCAAACCGACTTTATGGAAGTGCCGCCCAATCGCAAATATTTCCGGCTCGCACCGGGCAAAGAAGTGCGCCTGAAACACGCCTATTATGTCACCTGCACCGAGGTGGTCAAAGATGATGCGGGCAACGTGGTGGAAGTTCACTGCACGTATGACCCCGCCTCGCGCGGCGGGTGGACGGATGACGGGCGCAAAGTGCGGGGCACGCTCCACTGGGTTTCGGCGGCGCACGCCATCCCCGCCGAAGTGCGGCTGTATGAGCATCTTTTCGCCAGCTCCACCCCGGAAGTCACGCCCGAAGGGGAGGACTTCACCGTCAACCTTAATCCCAACTCGCTGGAAGTGCTGAAAAATTGCATGGTTGAGCCGTCGCTGGCGAATGCCAAGCCGGGCACGCGCTATCAATTTTTGCGGCACGGCTATTTTGTGGTTGACCCGGACACGGATGGCGAGACATTGGTTTTCAATCGCACCGTTTCGCTCAAAGATTCATGGGCAAAAATTCAAAAAGGGAAAAAGTAGTTTTGGCAACGCCCTTTTTCTGTGCACACTGCACCAATCCGCGCGATATTTTTGGCTTCCGTAAACAAAGATTTACGGAAAGTCTTGTGAAAATTGACACGTTGAATTTGACAGGGCGAGAAAAATGATTATAATAGCGATTGTCATTAGATGACATTAACAATTTAACACCTCCTTATCCTCTCCGAGAATTGAAATAACGCCTGGCGTTTAGGTTAAAGTTCTCGGCGACTCGCAACTAGGGTAAATGATCGGGTTTTGTCTGCTCAAACGTAACAGGTTTAGCCTGTAGCCTCTTAAATGCGTGTCGGAATCCTCACATATATTCCTCACCCGATCTATTTTGCCTGAAAGCCGCCGTAACCCGGCGGCTTTTTAATTTCCCCTCATTTCTTTACGTAGTTTTTATGGAGATACTCCCCCTTTCTACCGATAATGATAACGGTGATATTTGTATTCAACCCAATGTCAATTTCCACCAAAATCGGCTCCAAGGAGTTTTCCCGATATGAAGCGCATCAAAAAACTACGCCCTTCGCTTGCTCTTGCTAATTTAAGTCTCCGTAACTCACTGCGCGGAAAACTGTTGCTGGCGTTTCTGCTGGTATCCGTGCTGCCATAGCTGGTTATCGGCATCACCATACCGATGCGCTCGCAGGCGGCGCTCCGAGATGCCGCCACAAGCAAGCTGGTTGCGGTGCGCGACATCAAAGCCGCCGTAGTCGAAGGTTTTTTCCGGCGGCGCATCACCGATGTCCGGGTGCTGGCGCAATCGCCATCCATTGTTGATTCGATGCGCTCGCTGAGTCTGGTCATCAAATCCGACGGCAACCGCGTGGGGAAAACACCGCAAGACCAAATGGCAACCTATATCTCCCTTTACAAAGGCAGACCGAACCTCGCCAACGCCAAAGACGGCAGTGCCTACAGCGCGCTGCACAGCCAACTGCATCAATATCTGCAAAAAGTGGTCGAAAGTTACGGCTATTATGACCTGTTTCTCATCAACGCCGAGACGGGCATTGTGGAATATACCGTCGCCAAAGGGGACGACTACGGCGCGAACCTGAAAACCGGCGCCTACGCCAACAGCAATTTGGGCAGGGTGTATCAGGCGGCGGCAAACGCCACCGACCCCAATTACGCCGCGTTGGTCGATTTCGCCCCCTACGGACCAGATAAACTGCCCGCATCATTCGTCGCCGCACCGATTTTTGACCGCGACGGCACGAAACTCGGCGTGCTGGTCTTCCAATTGCCGGTGGACGAAATCAACACGCTTATGCAGCAGGATGCCGGATTGGGCAAAACCGGCGAATCCTACCTGATTGGTCCCGATAAAGTGATGCGCTCCGACTCCCGCTTCAGCACGGGAGGAACCCTGCTTTCGCAAAAAATTGATACCCACCCCGCCAACCAAGCCCTCTCCGGGCAAACCGGCGTGGAAGCCTCCACCAGTTACCGCGGCACAAACGTTTTATCCGCCTACCAACCGCTGGACATTCCGGGACTGGACTGGGCAATCGTCGCCGAGATTGACCAAGCCGAAGCCTTTGCCGCCGCCAACGACCTGATACGGTTCCTGATACCGATTTTCGCCGGTGTACTGCTGCTGGTGCTGGGCGTCGCATTCTGGGTATCGCAACAACTTTCCCGCCCGATATTGTTGCTGGCGCAAGCCGCCACCCGCCTCGCCGTGGGCGACGTCAATCTCACGGGTGTCAATCAGAAAGCAGTGGAAAAAATCCTCAAAAGCAACGACGAAATCGGCACAATGGGCATGGCGTTCCGGCAGTTGATTGGCTATTTTTCGGATATGGCGGACACCGCCCAAAGCATCGCCGACGGCGATTTGACGGCGCAGATACAGCCCCGCGCCGAGGAAGATGCGCTCGGGCACGCCTTCAACCGCATGATTGCCGACCTGCGCGAACTGGTGAGTCAGGTGTCGCACATGGCGGAATATCTGGGCATCTCCGCCCAACAGCTCACCGAAACCGCCGCCCTTTCCGGCACCACCACCCAGCACGTCACCGACACCATCGAACAAGTTTCGCGCGGGAGCGCCGAGCAAACGCACAGTATCGAAAAAGCGTCGGAAATGGTGAATCAGGTGGTGCGAGCCATCACCGGCGTTGCGGAAGGCGCGCAGGAACAAGCCACTGCCGCCGCCAAAACAATGGAGCTCACGCAGGAACTCACCAACATCATCACTTCTGTGGCGGAAAACGCGCAGGAAAGCGCGCAAGGGTCGGCGCAGGCAGCGCAGGTGGCGCAAGCCGGTGCGGCAACCATCGCCGAATCAATTTCCGGGATGAACGCCATCAAAACCAAAGTGGGGTTGGCGGCGCACAAGGTGCAGGAAATGGGAAACCGGTCGGCGGAAATCGGGAACATCGTGCAAACCATTGATGACATTGCGTCGCAAACCAATCTACTGGCGCTCAACGCCGCCATTGAAGCCGCCCGCACCGGCGCCCACTCGCGGCAAATGGCGGAAAAACTGCTCGACAAACAGCTCGTCATCCAAGCGAAGTTGATCGCGGAATTGCTGGCGCGGGACGATGTGAACACTTCCCCGGACTATTGGCGGCAATTGGCTCGCGCCGTCAGCATAGATAACGTGTGCATCACCGATGAAGACGGGGTGATTGAACTCAGCGACGACCGCGGTTTGCTGGGTTTCCGCTTCCCGGACGACCCCAAAGCGCAGGCGTATGAATTCCGAAAGCTCATCCATATGGCTGATGGCGCAGTCACGCAATCCACCCAGCGGCGCAGTATTGATAATGAATTGTACAAATATGTGGGCGTTCCCCGCAAAGATAAACCGGGCATCGTGCAGGTGGGCTTCCATGCCAACAGCGTGGCGCAATTCCAAGTGCAGGTGGGCGGCTTCGCCGTGGTTGCCGATGAAGTGCGGAAATTGGCGGAAAAATCCGCCGGAGCAGCGAAGGAAATCACCACGTTGATTCAGGATATTCAATCGACCGTTCAAGAAGCCATTTCCGCGATGAATGCGGGGATGGACGAGGTTGAACGCGGTTCAACCCTCGCCGACCAAGCCGGAAACGCCCTGCAAGATATTTTGCAAACGGTGGAAATGGTGAACGGGCAAGTGACGGGCATCGCCGCCGCCGCCGAGCAGATGAGCAGTGCCGCCGGGGAACTGTCCGGCGGGATGGAAACGGTGTCCGCGGGGGCGGAAGAGAACACCGCCGCCACCCAAGAGCTGCGCGCCGGGGCCACCGAAATACCAGACCAGCCCGCATCAAGAGATGGGGTGTAGCACAAAAACACAGCACAGTC
>CAZMXX010000183.1:0-7700 GCA_964570315.1 uncultured Anaerolineaceae bacterium
GTACATGGCGGGGGAATAGATGGCGCGCGGGTCGAAATTGTCCACGGTGGGAATTTGCAGAAACTCCACAAAATCACCGTTGATGATGAGTTCCGCGGGTTTGCCGCCGGTTTCGCTTTCGGCGGCGGCTTCTGCCAGCAGGCGGGCGAAATCGTCATCGGCGGTGAAATCCTCCAGCGGGTTTTCCGCGTCGCCATCGCCGGGACCGATGTGTAAATCGGAAAGGATGATTTTGAATGGGTGAGTCACAATTTTCCTCCGCAAAGTGGATGAAACAAGCCGGTTTGACATGCCCCATATCGCGGGCTACAATTTTTATTGTAATCGCAGATGACACAGATACAAAACCTGCCCCGTCGCACCTGAATTTGGACGGGCACTTTAAGGATAGCGCATGACGGGTGATGCTGCAATGCCGGTAGATGAAACGGCGGCATTGCTGGAAAAATGGATGACGAAAATTGTATGGGCGGAATATCGCCGTTGCGCCCGCGAGTTGAGCACGCATCAACTGACATATCCGCAATTTCACACCCTGCTGGCAATTCGCCGCACAGAACCCGCTTGCACCATGGGCTTGCTCGCCGAAGAGACGAATCAGGTTTCGGCAACCGTGACCGGCATTATTGACCGGCTGGTGGAACGCGGGCTGGTGGAACGGTTCCGTCCCCCGGATGACCGGCGGCAGGTGATGGTGCGTCTGACTGACGAGGGTCGGGAAAAGTTGGAGCACGTTTTTGAATTGCGGCAACGGCATACGGCGAATGTGCTGGCGCAATTGGATGTTCCGGTTCAACAGCAATTGGTGTCGGTGTTGAAAAAGTATATGGATGTGATGGAGACAGTTGTACAAAATGGAAACGGTCGTTAAAACCCTGGTTTTGTATGGCACAGCGCAGTATAATCCATTTATGGCACTTGTCAGAGATGTGCTGCGACGATACAAAATCCCCTTTCAGGAAATCTGCATTGACGATAACCCCGACGCCGTTGAGCGCGTGCGGGCGTTGGTGGGGCAGGTGAACGTCCCCACACTGGTTGCCGTTGCGCCAAACAGCACCGACCCGATTGAGCCACCGCATCCCCTGCCGGGCAATCAGTCGGTGCGTGGGGTTGACCGGGGGACGCTCATCACCGCCCCCAACAACAAACAGTTGGAAAACTGGCTCTTCAAACACGGCTTTTTACCGCGCCCGTACAAACGTTGAAAAAGCGGGGTTTCAGGTTTCAAGTCTCAAGTCCAAAGTTTCAGGTCTCACGCCTCACGTTTCATTGATGACCGCTTCCGCGTGTTTGAGCAATTGCTCTCGGCGTGATTTTTCCACCCCTGTCGCATCAAAATACAACGCCAGCGCATCCAGCGGGGTCAGCGATTCGATGTTGTCGCTTTTGAGCCGCCGTCGGTGATGGCGGTCAACATCGTGTTTGATGCCCGCCACGTATCCGGCGGTTTTCAGCGCCTGTTGGATGAGCCGGTCTTCAATGAGCGGGTCTTGCTCCTCCGTGGCTTTGATGATGACCCGCACCACCGCATCATCCACGTGGAATTCGTCAATTTTATCCAGCACCGCCGTCATCGGGTCGGATGATTTGCGCACATCCACCGCGATGGTGGTGAATTTCCGCGCTTTCACCGGCACAAACTCCCATGTCGCGCCCCCTTTTTCCACTTGCGCCAGCACAAACCCTTTCGCTTCTTTTTCCTCTCCGAAGTCAATCCGTTCCAAACTGCCGGGGTACACAATTGGCGGATGTGCGCCGCCATTCAATTCCTGATGTTTGTGAATGTGACCGAGCGCCACATAATCCCACACCGGGTCGGCGAGCAGATGTTTCATCACCACCACATCCCGCCCCAGCATCACACTCCGCTCGCTGCCGAGCCGGGCATCGCTGACCGAGAAATGTCCCGTGAAAATGGTCGGCACGTCGGGTTGTTGGCGGGCTTCGTCTGCCAGCGCAGCGATATTCCCCGCCATCAAATCCGATAGCGCCACGTCCAATTCGGCGATGCTCATTTTGCGGTAGCGGTCGTCTGCCAGCAGGCGGTTGCGGTGCGGATACGGCACGGCGGCGATTTGCAGGGGTTGTCCCCGGCGGCAGGTGAGCCGGATGAGTTTATCCCGATTTGCCACAAAGACATTCGGCACATCCAGCGTGTGGAAAATGTCGATGCTGCTCGCGGCGCGGTCGGCGGTGGACATGTCATGGTTGCCCATCAGCAGCACCGTCGGCACGCCCGCATCGCTGAGCCGTTTGATGCGGCGGGAAAATTCGCGTTGCAGGGTCGGGTTGGGGCGTTGATTTTTGTACGCATCCCCCGCGAAGATGCACACATCCACCTCCCGTTCCAACGCGAGGTCAATCGCTTCCGCCATCCGGCGCAGAAAATCGAGCACCCGGCTGTTCAACCCCGATGTGCTGTCAAGCCGCCCGTAATTTTCCATACCGATGTGAATATCTGCCAAATGTAAAACGTTGATGGGGGTCATAGTTTTTCTCCGCAAAATATTATGGAGACATGATAGCACATCCGCGCCGAATTGTGAATTGCGAATGACGAGTGGCGAATTGCAAATTGTAAATTGTCTGCACCCATTATATACTTTTACCGATGAAGAAAAACTATTCACCATTCACTATTCACTATTCACTATTCATCCTGCTGGCATTCGCCCTGCGACTCGCGCGGCTCGATTTTCAGCCGTTGTGGGGCGATGAGGGCTGGAGCGTCTATTTCGCCGCCATGCCCCTCGGCGACATGCTGCATCTCACCGCCGCCGACATCCATCCGCCGCTGTATTATGCCCTGTTGCGCGGATTTTTCGCGCTGGCGGGCACGGGCGCAATGCAGGCGAGATTCCTCTCGGTGGTGGCGGGCACGCTGCTGGTGCCGGTGATGTTCGCGCTGGGGCGACGGCTCATCCCCGCGCGGGGCGGGGATCTGGCGGCGGCGGGGGTGACAGCCCTCGCGCCGATGGCGGTTTATTACAGTCAGGAAGTTCGCATGTACGGGCTGGTGACGCTCTTCGGCGCGTTGAGCACCGTTTTTCTGCTCGACTGGTTGGCGGGCAATCGGCGAGCGGGCTGGGGATATGCCATCACCGCCGCGTTGGGGCTGTATACCATGTATTACGCCGCCTTTGTGATTGTGGCGCAAGGGGTATTTGTGCTGGCGCGTATTTTTACCCCCTCCCCATCCCCTCTCCCCGGCGGGGGGAGGGACAGGGAGAGAGGGAAATGGCAACTCTTCCTCCCCTTCATCGGCGCGGGGATTTTCTATCTGCCGTGGGTAATTTTTGCCGCCCGCGCGCTGACCCAATATGTGGCGCAAAAAGTGGTGGTCGAAAGTTACGCCCCGCTCAACCTCGGACAATTTTTGCTGGCGTATCTCACCGCCTTCAGCGTGGGACACCCCGCGCTTGCCGCGCTGAAACCGCTTTCCGGCGTGGTGGTTCTGCTGGCGCTGGCGGGCGCGTGGTTTCTGTCACACCGGCGCACTCGCGCCCCCATGCTCATTCTCCTTTACCTGCTCGTCCCGCTGCTGCTGGGCTGGCTGGTGAATCTGGTCAACCCCTTCACCCCCCGATTTTTCGAGCGCACGCTGTTGGTGGCTGCGCCCGCATGGTGGTTGCTGGTGGCGGCAGGGGTTGTTTTTTTATGGCGATGGCGTTCCGCCGCGGGTGTGGCATCCGTGGCGCTCATCACCGCCATTTTCGGGGCAAGTCTGGGGGATTTTTACAGCGTGCCCCGCTATCCCGCCGACGATTATCGCCCGTTGATGGCGGAGATTGCCGCCCGCGCCGCGCCCGACGATGTGCTGCTGGCGAGCTATCAATGGCAGTTGGGCTTTTATGAAACCTATCTGCCCGCCGATTCGCGCCCGCAAATTTTCCCCGTGCCGCAATGGGGAAAGGTGTGGGGTACGGATGAAACTGCCATGCGCCGTGACCTTTCGGCGTTGCTGGCGGAACACACCCTCTGGTTCCCGGCGCACCAATCGCTGGGGCATCTGTGGGAAGACCGCGCCGAAGCGATGATGGCGAACCTCGGTTTTCCCGCCGAACTGCGCTGGGTGAATCCGAACACGAAACTGTCGGTGGTGGGCAAAACTGTCCCCGTTTCCCCCGCGCTCACGGTGAATTTCGGGGCGCAATTGCGAGCGGATGTCGCTCTGCCGGCAACGCTATCGGCTGAATCCGGACGGGGTATCATTCCCGTGCAGATTGAATGGACGGCGACGGCGGACAATCTGCCCGATTATTTCATCACCCTGCAATTGACCGACGCAGCGGGCGAGATTTGGGCGCAACGCGACACTGAACCCCGCGCCGACCAACGGCATTTTTCGGCGTTGGCCACGGGTGAAACGCTGACCGACCGGCACGGGTTGTGGGTCTCGGCGGGGACGCCGCCCGGCGAATACCGGCTGACGCTGCGCCTGACCGACCCGCAATCGGGGCAGCCGGTGGACATTTTCGGAGCGGATGGTCAGCCGCAGGGCGTGGACGCGCTGTTGGGGACGGTTTCCATCATTCCCCCGCGCCGCCTGCTGTTGCCCGCCGCACTGCCGCGCCAAAGAACGCTCGATGTGCTGTTTGATAATCGGCTGAAATTAGTGGGCGACACCGTGCCGACCCGCACCCTCAAAACGGGTGATGCGCTGGCGGTGAGTCTCTTCTGGCAGGGCGCGGCGGACGATTTGCCGCCGCTGGTCACGTGGGTGCAGTTGCAGAGCGACGCGGGCGCGCTGGCGGTCTCTGAGCGTCCCCCCGCGTATCCCACCGACCGCTGGCGGCGCGGCACGCTGCTGCGCGATGTGCATCGGTTGCGCATTCCCGCCGATTTGCCGCCCGGCGAGTATCGGCTGGCGGTGGGGGTGCTGACCGCCGACAAAATCCGGCTGAAAACCGGCGGGGGCGACCAAGTGGATTTGGGCGCGGTGACGATTTTGGCGCGCCCGCACAATTTCTCCCCGCCCGAAATGGCGAATTCCATGCAGGCGGATTTCGGCGGCGCGGCGCTGGTCGGTTTCAATTTGGCACCCTCTGAATTGCGCGCGGGCGATGCGCTGGATTTGACTCTTTTCTGGCGCGGGGAAAACGGTTTTTCCCGCGAATGGGCAATTTTCGCCCACCTCATTGACGCCGAGGGGAATATTCGGGCGCAAACGGACAGCTTCCCCGTGGATGGCACGTTCCCCACCACCGCGTGGGTCAACGGTGAATTCATCACCGACCGCCGCGCCATCGTTCTGCCCGCCGGTGTGCCGTCGGGGGAATACCGGCTGGAGGTGGGGCTGTACGACCCCCGCACCTTCGAGCGCGTGCCCGTCGGCGGTGGGGATGCGGTGGTGCTGCCGGTGTCGGTGAGAGTTGACAATTAAGTGGCGTTTCTTAAAATGAACTTGTTGCGTGAAATCACGCAATGCGCAATACGCTAATCACCAATTAACCAATGGCGAACCCCATGCGAACCAACTCCGACTGGCTGACCGACTTGAATTCATCCGGCGCGGCGCACGATACCGCGCTGAACGACCTGCGCGCGTTCATTTTGCGCGGGTTGATGGGCTATCTGCACACCCGCAGCGATTTGGCGCGGTTGGACGTGCGCGAATTGGAACATTTGGCGCAGGATGCGGTGCAGGATGCGCTCATCAAAGTGGAAGCCAAACTCAATACCTTTCGGGGGAACAGCAAATTCACCACTTGGGCGACCAAAATCGCCATCAACCAGCTCATCAGCGAATTGCGCCGCCGGCACTGGCAGAATGTCTCGCTGCAACAGGTGGTGGAAGGCGGCACCACACTGGAAGACGTCATGGCGGCGGACGTGAATCACCCGTCGAACCCGTCGGTGTCGGCGGAGCGGCAGTTGGTCTGGCAGGCGATTCAAGCGGTACTGAAAGACGAATTGACCGACCGCCAGCGTATGGCAATGGTTGCCACCCAGCTCAACGGCGTGCCGATGCAGGAAGTCGCCAAAATGCTCGATACCAATGTGAACAATCTGTACAAATTGTTGCATGACGCCCGGCTGAAGCTCAAAAAGGCGTTGTTGTCGCAGGGGTTGGCGCCCGAATACATTCTGGAACTGTTCGCCGGGTAAGATTTATCCCGTGTGCGCGTCTGAAAAGAAACGGTTCGTCAATAACCGGTTTTGCGGAGAAAAGATGGTCAACTCAAATGAATTTATCCGTAACTTGATTCAACTTTCATTGCGCAGTAAAGAGGTTGAAATTGGTTGCGAAGAATGCGATGAAGCGCTGGACCAATACGTGGATTTGCTTTTGGCGGGTGAAGACCCCGCGCAAGTGATGCCCGCGCTCAAACAGCACCTCGCCGTGTGTTCGTGCTGCCATTCCGAATATGAAGCACTGCTGGTCGCCATGCGCTCGGCGATGGAAGATGATGCCGTGTGACGGCTGCGCCCGCTTCCGTTTCCGCCAACACCCGTGCCATTCGGTGCGGGTGTTTTTTTGTTGAGCCACATTTTTTTATTCCTTCCGGTTTGGTCTATAATGGAAGTATGACAGGAGGAAATTACTATGAAGCATGCAGTCAGCATCAGTTTGGGTAGTTCTGCCCGCAACAAAAAAGTAGAAATTACACTGGGCGATGAAAAAATCATCATCGAGCGCATCGGCACGGATGGCGACGAAAAGGCTGCTCGCCGCATCTTCGCCGAGATGGATGGCAAAGTGGACGCTTTCGGCGTGGGTGGGGTGGAACTGTACATCCGGCTGGGCGAAAAGGAATACCCGTTGCGGTCGGGTATGAATATGGTGAAAGATGTGCGCCAGACCCCCGCCGTGGATGGGCGCGGGCTGAAACATACGCTGGAAGGGCGGGTGATGCAGGTGATTGAGCCGCAATTGGATGAACCGATTGCGCCCCGCAAAGCGATGATGACCCTGGGGGTTGACCGTTTCGGCATGGCGCAATCGCTGGTCAATGCCGGGTTCGATACCGTTTTCTGCGATTTGATGTTCGGCTTGGGCGTGCCGATTCCCCTGCGCAGCTTGAAGAGCTTGCAACGACTGGGCAGGGTGCTGTTGCCGGTGGTCGGCTTGGCGCCCATCAGCATGATTTATCCCACCGGCGACGACCAGAGCAAAATTGTGCCGAAATACGGCAAATGGTTCAAATACGGTTCCGTCATCGCCGGCGATTTTCTGTACATTCGCAAACATCTGCCCGACGACCTGACCGGGCAAAGCATTGTCACCAACACCACCACCGCCGCCGATGCGGAACTGTTGCGCGAGCGCGGGCTGAAGTATCTCATCACCACCACCCCCGTGTTCGACGGGCGTTCCTTCGGCACCAACATGCTGGAAGCCGCGCTGACCGCCTATGCGGGCAAAGGTCGCCCCCTCACCGACACGGAACTCATCTCGCTGCTGGATGAGCTGGGCATCGGACCGACCTTCCAGAAGTTGAATTGACATTTCTGCCACAAATTTTCACGAAAGGTATGAATTTCAGGAGGTTATAAAATGGCAACTTGGGTTGAAGATATTACACAAGCGTTGATTAATTTAGGGGGATTGGCACCCTATTCTGAGATTTATGCAGAAGTTAAACGGATCCGGACAGTGCCTTTACCAGAACATTGGGAGGCAAGTATTCGAGCTACAATTGAAGATCATTCATCTGATTCAACCCGGTTTAAATATAGGAAGGATATTTTTTATT
>CAZMXX010000184.1:0-7667 GCA_964570315.1 uncultured Anaerolineaceae bacterium
CTCCGTTGGATGACAACTCCATTATACAAGGGACAGAGCAATGCTCTGTCCCTACAACAATCGGGTTACTTTCGACGGTTATTCGCAGTTATAAAGGTATAGTCACCAAATCCATTCGCAGACAATTTGGAAATGTGCCGTTTAGCTGGCAACGTTCATTTCACGACCACATTATCAGAAATGAGGTTGCGTTACAGCAAATTCGCCATTACATTGTCAACAACCCACTAAAACATTTTTTACAACAAAAACCATAGGGACAAGTCAATGACCTGTCCCTACAGATACAAAAGTGGGTTATCTATTTCAGCAACCCGACTTTGGCGTTGAATTCCTCAATCAGGGCGTCAATTTCCTCGGTGTGGCTGCGGATGTCCGTCCAATAATTTCGGTCATACCATTGCGCCTGAATTTCATCATACGTTTTCCCCTGCTGTTCCACCCACGTGTAATATTTCAAATTATGCACCCGTTTGCGGTCGGCATAGGAAAGTTCCTGCAAATTATCGGTGGTCAAGCCGAGTAAATCGCGGTGATACGCCACTGCTGCGTCCGTCTCGGTGAATTCGCCGCGCTCGGCAGTCAATTCTTCCAAACGGCTGCCGTACATTTCCATTGAATCGGTCAACACCGTGACCACCACATCCTGCTCGCCCAATTCGTAATATTTGGCGAATTTGATGGCGGAAACAACATTGCTCGCGCCGGAAATGCCGAGCAAATCCAGATTGTCCACCAGCGACTCCGGCACGCCCTGCGAGACGAGATACCGCTTGCCCGCCGGTTCGTTGAACAGCCGAATGAGGTTGACCGGGATTTCATCATCCACCGCGACCACCATATCGGTATTTTTGACGTTGTGAATCCACGGCACATGTTTGTCGCCAATCCCTTCGATGCGGTGCGCGCCGAACCCGTTTTGCAGCAGGGTGGGGCATTGCAGGGCTTCGCTGGCGACAATTTTGCTAGCGGGGAATTGCTCTTTCAGATAATCGCCCGCCGCAATTGTGCCCGCCGACCCCGTCGCCGAGATGAAGCCGCGGAATTCGTCGCCCGCGTCCATCACCTGCGCCAGCGCTTCCGCCACCGCGGGACCGGTCACTTCATAGTGCCACAGATGGTTGCCGTATTCATCAAACTGGTTGAAGATGACCAAATCTTCACCCGATTCACGCAGTTCCCAGCATTTATCGAAAATCTCTTTCACATTGCTTTCCGAGCCGGGGGTTTTGATGATTTCGCCCGCCACATTTTCCAGCCACTCGAAACGCTCGCGGCTCATTCCTTCGGGCAGAATGGCGACGGATTGGCAGCCCAGCAACGCCGAGTCATACGCGCCGCCCCGGCAATAATTGCCGGTGGAGGGCCACACGGCTTTTTGGGTGCTGGGGTCAAATTGCCCGGTCACCAAACGGGGAACCAGACAACTGAACGCCGCGCCGACTTTGTGTGCGCCGGTGGGAAACCACTTGCCGACCAGCGCCACGATTTTGGCGGGCGTGCCGGTCAGTTCCGGGGGAAGTTCCACAAAATTCACCCCGTTGAAACCGCCGCCAAACGGCACGGGTTCGTTGTGCCAGGTGATGCGGAACAGGTTGAGCGGATTCAAATCCCACAAACCGACATTCTTCAGCTTGGCGACAACATCCGCCGGAATGAGCGAGGGGTCGCGCTGTTGTTTAAAGGTGGGAATGATGATATTTCGTTCCCGCGCCCGACGCACGGCACGTTCCAGCCGGTCGGGATAGATGGTTAAATCAATTTTACTCATGATGTCTCCTTTTTGAAACAAGGGGCAGGGGCGGCTCGCGAGCCGCCCCTACGGGAAAATATTATCTGCTGCTTGCTTCCATTATCTCTTTCAATGCTTCTAAATTCGGCGCAACGCGGAATGCCCGTGTGCCGATGGCGTCCACCGCTTTCATCGCGCTGGCGACATCTTTCAGCCCGTTGCCGGTGTTCAGCACCACAATGCGTTCATCGGGCGACACCAGCCCGTCCCGCACGGCGGATACCAGCCCGGCGAAGGCTGCCGCGCCCGCCGGTTCGGCGAAAACGCCGCTGCCGCGCGCCAAATCGGGGATGGCTTGCAGGATCTCGGCATCACTCACGCGGATGAACGCGCCTTCCGTTTCGGTGACGGCGCGCATCGCTTTGATGCGGTCGCGGGGCAAACCCGCGCTGATGCTATCGGCGACGGTTTGCGCGGCGATGGGTGCTTTGGTGAGCACATCTTCGCCGCTGCGCCACGCCTGATACAGAAAATCGCTCCCGGCGGCTTGCACGCCCATCAGTTTGGGCATCCGGTCAATCCAACCGAGCGCGAACAGGTCTTTCAGCCCTTTGTGAATCCCGCCGATGATGCACCCGTCGCCCACACTGACGAAAATGCGGTCGGGCGCATCCCACGCCAGTTGTTCGCAAATTTCAAACGAGGCGGTTTTCTTCCCTTCGCTCATATAGGGATTGAAACCCGTGTTGCGATTGTACCAACCGTATTCGTCGGCGGCGAGCATGCACAGGTCGAAAGCGTCATCATACGTGCCCTGCACCAGCATCACCGTGGAACCGAAGGTGAGCAGTTGGGCGATTTTCGCCTGCGGGGCAGATTCCGGCACAAAGATGACGTTCCGCTGCCCGACGCTGGCGCACAGCCCGCTGAGCGCAGCGGCGGCGTTCCCCGTGCTGGCGGTGGTGATGACCTCCGCGCCGATTTCGCGCGCTTTGACCACCGCAATGGCGCTGGCACGGTCTTTGAAAGACGCCGTCGGCTGCCGACCGTCATCTTTCACCCACAGGTGGCGCAAACCGAGCGCCGCCGCCAGTTCCGGGGTGTGATAGAGGGGCGTTCCCCCCACCGAAAGGGGCGGCACGGGCGAATCGGCGCGCACGGGCAACAGCGGTTTGTACCGCCAGATGGTCGGGTCGGGGTTGTGGCGCAGGGTTTCCGGCGTGATGCGGATGGCGATGGCATCGTAATCGTATTGCACATCCAGAATACCCTCGCTGCCGTGGTGCGGGCAAACATAGGCGACTTCATCCGGTTGATATTCCGCACCGCAGATGGTGCATTTCAGGCTGAGAATGTGGTCAATTGTCATTGGTCATCAGTCATCCGTTATTGGTTAATTGGAGATTGGAGATTCGCTCATTCGCCGCTCGTCACTCGTCACTCGTCACTTAATGATATGTGTGCCGGTTTCGCCGCGCATGGCTCGCGCCAGATTTTCCGGGTTGGTGATGATGGCTTTTTCGCCGCCCGCTTCCAAAAAGTTGATGACCGCCTGAATTTTCGGCGCCATGCTCCCTTTGGCAAAATGGGTGCCTTCGGCAAGATATTGTTTCGCTTCCGCCAGGGTGATGGTGTCCAGCCATTTTTCATTCGGCTTGCCAAAATTGAGGGCAACTTTTTCCACGGCGGTGCTGATGATGAACACATCCGCGCCGATGCGGGTTGCCAACAGCGCCGAGGCGAAATCTTTGTCGATGACCGCCGCCACGCCTTTGAGGTTGCCCGCACCATCATCCACCACGGGGATGCCGCCGCCACCCACGGTGATGACCACCATACCGGCATCAAGCAGGGCTTTCACGGCGTCTTCTTCCACAATGCGCATCGGCTGCGGGGAGGCGACCACGCGCCGCCAACCGCGTCCGGCATCTTCCACCACCGCCCAGCCGTCATTTTTCTTGCGCTGCATGGCGGTCTCTTCGTCCATAAATGAACCGATGGGCTTGGTGGGATAACGGAACGCGGGGTCATCGGCGGCAACTTCCACCTGTGTGACCACCGTCACCGCCCGTTTGTCAATCCCTTTTTTCCGAAATTCATTGCGCAAATTCTGCTGCAACGCATAGCCGATGGCGCCCTGCGTGTCCGCGCCGCACACGTCCAGCGGCACTTCATGCAGTTCATGCGCCGCCAACTCCGAGCGTCGGAGGATGAACCCGACCTGCGGTCCATTCCCATGCCCAATGGCGACATTCCAGCCGTCCTGCATCAATTCGACAATATGTTGGCAAGTCTCTTTCGCCGCTTCATATTGGTCTTGAACGGTTTTGTGCTGTTTGTCTTTTATCAATGAATTGCCGCCAATAGCGACAACAGCCAATTTTTTGCTCATATTTTTTTGTACTCCTTTGTACGGAATAGTTATCAGTTTTCAGTATTCAGCTTTCAGTGGTCAGTTTTCAGCATTCAGCTCAATAACTGACCACTAATTACCGAAAACTAAATTTATCTCATCGTCAATGCCATTACGGATTTTTGGACGTGCAAACGGTTTTCGGCTTGGTCGAACACCACCGATTGGGGACCGTCAATCACGCCGTCGGTCACTTCGATATTGCGGTCGGCGGGCAGGGGATGCATGTAAATGGCATCGTCGTTCGCCATTTCCATTCGGCGTTCATCGGTGATCCAATCTTTGTATTTATCGTTGATGCGTTTGCCTTCGGCATCATCATCCGTCACCAGCAGCGGACCCCAGCTTTTGGCGTAAATCACATCCGAGCCTTTCATACCGGCTTCAAAATCATCCATAATTTCAAAGCCGGATTTGGCGCGTTTGGCGTTCTCTTTCGCCTGTTCCACAATATCGGGCATCAATTTGTACTCCGGCGGATGCACCAAACGGACATTCATCCCGAAGCGGGTCATCAGCAAAATAAGGCTTTGCGGTACGCTGATGGGTTTGAGGTAGCTGGACGCATACGCCCAACTGACGGTGATGGTTTTGCCGCGCGGATCGCCTTTCTTTTCCATGATGGTCATCATGTCCGCCAGAATTTGGAAGGGATGATAAACTTCGCACTGCATGTTGAGCAGCGGTGCGCGACTGGCAGCCGCCACGTTGCGGATATATTCGTTGCCCACGCCCCAATCGCAATGGCGAATGGCGATGCCGTCATAATAGCGCCCGAAAATTTCGCCGATTTCCGTGGCGGTGTCGCCGTGGCTAATTTGGGTGGTGGTATGGTCGATGAAGGCGGCGTGCCCGCCCAGTTGCGCCATCCCCGACTCGAAGCTGGAGCGGGTGCGGGTGCTGGAGAAGAAGAAGAGGAGCGCCAGCGTTTTATCGCGCAGATGAGCGTGCGGTTTCCCCAGCGCGCGGGCGCGTTTCAGCTCAAACGCCACATCCAGCACGGTGTCGAGTTCGTCCTTCGTCCATTCTTGGGTGGTGATCATATCTTTGCCGCGTAAAAAAGTTTGCATGTCAGGTTTCCTTTCGTGGTTTTTTGGTTTCAGGTTTCAAGTTTCAGGTTTCAAGTTCCACATCCAACTTGAAACATGGGACCTGAAACTTTGAACTATTTTATGAACGCCGGGAGCAGGGCGTAAAATTCCGTCGCTTTGACCACATCATCCAGTTTCACCGAATCGAGTACGGTGTGGGCAGTTTCTTCATCGCCGGGACCAAAACCGATGGCGGCGATTTTCGCTTTGCCCGCCCAGTAGATGCCGTTGGTGGAGAAATTCCATTTCCCGGCAGGTTTTGGCTCGAAACCGATGGCTTCACGGGCAGATTTTCCGGCAACCACCAGCGGATGGTCTTCATCGTATGCCCAGGCGGGGAAATATTTGTCCACGGGGAAGACGAAGCCGGTGTAGCTCGGTTCTTCATAAAACAACTCTTCCAGCACAATATCGTCTTTGTATTCTTCGGGGATGAGCGCGCGCACCTGCGCCATCACGCCTTCTTTCGTCTCTCCGAAGGTCATACGGCGGTCAATGTAGATGGTGCATTCATCGGGCACGGCGTTGATGGACGGGGTTTTCACTTCCATATCCGAAACAGTGATTTTCCCATGTCCCAAAAATTCGTGGTCGCCCAATTGCGGCTCCAGTTTGGAAATCCCTTCGATGACGGGCAGCATTTTGTAAATGGCATTATCGCCGAGGTGGTTGCTGGCGGCGTGCGCACTGCGCCCTTTGGCGGTCACTTTCATTTCCAACCGCCCTTTATGCCCGCGATAAACGTTCATTTTGGTCGGCTCGCCGATGACCACATAATCGGGGCGGATGCCGGGGTCAACTTCCACAAAAGTGTTGGGGGCGATGCCGTCGCACCACTCTTCCATGTTGCCGAAATACCAGATGGTCATATCATCCAGCAAACCGTACTTTTTCGCCAGCGCAATCCCGTACACCATGCCCGGCGTCGAACCTTTTTCATCGCACGCGCCGCGCGCAAAGAGCACCCCGTCTTCCACTTTGCCCTCAAACGGGTCCCAATCCCACGCTTCGGGGTCGCCGATGCCCACCGTGTCGATGTGGCTATCGTACACCATCACCTTTGAGCCGGAACCCATGCGCCCCATGATGTTGCCCATTTTGTCGAAACGGACTTCATCGAAACCAAGTTTCTTCATTTCGGCGGCGATGCGCTCGCCCACGTCTTTCAGTTGCCCCTCCATGCTGGGGATGGCAACAATTTCGCGCATAAATTTGATGATGTCGTCCCGTTGGGCGGCAACATCGGTTTGAATGTTTTTGATAAGCGTTTGGTCAACCATACAGTTATCCTTTCATTTTTGGGATTATATTATTTCGCGGCGTAACAGCCGCAGGCGAAGTAAATCGTCTTTAAAATAAGAATTTGATTTGATGATGGGCTGGTTTTCCTGATTGTAGCCCACCTCATCGAACGAAATCAGCGCGGCGCCGGGTTTGAGCGCCAGCACCGTTGCCAGCCAATCGGGGGCAATTAATGGAACGATGTCGCTCACATAATATGCCAGATGTTGCTGGGTGAGGGTCTCCAGCGCCTCGAAAATGGGCGGGTGGAAATCAATATCGGGGGCGGGGGTGGTTATCAGCCGGGCGGGGATGAAGTTGGAGACGAAAATGACCGGCTCATCGTCTGCCAGAAAGAGTTTTTGCACCACCAGCACGTTATCGGCGAGCGCAATGCCCAGTCCGGCGGCAGTTTTTTTCCCCGCCGGTTGTTCCTCCACCGTGATGATGCGGGTGGTGGGCGTGTATCCATGCGCCCGAAGGACGCCCTCGTAAGTCCAAATCTCCTCCAACCGCGTTTGGATGCGCAAACCGGGTTCGTTCACGAAGGTTCCCGCGCCCTGCTTGCGGTAAATCGTCCCTTCCAGTTCCAGCCGCCCCAGCGCGTCGCGGATGGTGGTGCGACTCACGCCGAGTTCTTCCGCCAACGTCGTCTCCGACGGGATGCGCCCTTCATCGAATTCTTCATTGACGATGCGCTGTTTGATGTACGATTTCACCTGTTCGGTTAAAGATGGGTTACGTTTGAGCATATGTTTTTCACATTTGTCATATTGTATAGTTGTATGACAACTTCATTGTACACCGATATTCATTTCGCGTCAATGAGTGTATTCCAATTTGAGAGCAGACTCGGAAAAATTCGCCGCCGTGCCCGCAAATGCACCGGGCTTTCGCCTCGAATTAAAATTCAAGGCTCAAAACTTAAGCCGACTTAAGTCGGCTTGGGCTTTTAGCCCGGAAATTCATTTCCGGGTGTATCTATACAGGGTAAGCCTCTGTGGTATAATACCGGCTATGGAAAATCTCCGACAAGAAGTTGAGCGCTTAAAAGCAGAGAATGCCGAGTTACGGGTAGCGTTGAAGGGTGCGCAACAGCAAATAGCAGAACTATTGGCACGTCTTGGGCAAGACAGCGGTAACTCCAATT
>CAZMXX010000185.1:0-7667 GCA_964570315.1 uncultured Anaerolineaceae bacterium
TTTCAATCCACGCCCCCGCACGGGGGGCGACCTCGCCAGGCCCCATCCATGTGCGGCGGCTTGACGTTTCAATCCCCCCCCCCGCCCGGGGCGCGCCCCGTCCTCAGCCCCCCCCCCCGTCACCCACATCGCGTTCCCACCCCGCCCCACCAACCCCCACACGTCCTGACGTCACCCAGCGGCACAACCGGAAGGTCCAAAGTATGCCAGCAAAGCACGGGCGGGTATCTGGCGTATGCCGCCGGCACTTCAAAATACATTCAGGACATTCATCCCGAAGATGTGTACTGGTGTATGGCGGACATCGGCTGGATTACCGGACATTCCTACATTGTGTACGGACCGTTGGCGCTGGCGGCGTCGAGCGTGATGTACGAAGGTGTGCCCACTTTCCCCGATGCGGGACGCGCGTGGCGCATCGCCGAGCGGCTGAACGTCAATATTTTCCACACCGCACCCACCACCATCCGCATGCTGCGCAAAGCAGGACCCGATGAGCCGGAAAAATACAACTATCACTTCAAACATATGACTACCGTGGGCGAACCGATTGAGCCGGAAGTGTGGCGCTGGTATTATGAAGTGGTCGGACGCGGTGAAGCGGCGATTGTGGATACGTGGTGGCAAACGGAAACCGGCGGCTTTTTGTGCAGCACCATGCCGGGCTTCCAGCCGATGAAACCCGGCAGCGCCGGTCCCGCCGTCCCCGGCATTCATCCCATCATTTATGACGATGAAGGGAATGAAGTGCCGACCGGCTCGAATGTGGCGGGGAATATCTGCATTCAAAATCCGTGGCCCGGCGCCTTCCAAACCATTTGGGGCGACAGGGAACGGTATGTGAAGCAATATTATGAACGTTACTGCAAAAACCCCGAAAGCAAAGACTGGCGCGACTGGCCCTACCTCACCGGCGATGCCGCCGTGCAAGCCCCCGACGGGTACTATCGCATTTTGGGGCGGATTGATGATGTCATCAACGTGGCGGGACACCGTTTGGGCACGAAGGAACTGGAATCGGCGTGTCTGGTTGTGCCGCAGGTGGCGGAAGCCTCGGTGGTGCCGGTGACGGATGAACTGAAAGGGAAAGTCCCCGACATTTACATTTCACTCAAACCGAATGTTGAACCCAGCCGGGAAGTTGAAGATGCAGTGGTGGCGGCGATTGTGGATAACATCGGCAAAATTGCCCGCCCGAAACATGTGTACATCGTTCCGGATATGCCCAAAACCCGTTCCGGCAAAATTATGCGGCGGGTGCTGGCATCTATTTCAAATGGCACAGATATTGGCGATGTGACCACTCTGGCAAATCCGGAAATTGTAGAAACCATCCGCAAGATGGTTCAAGGGGAAGAGGAGGTGGATTTCTTTGGATAATGGTTGAACACAGCGAAGACCATCCCGACGTTGTCATTGCATTGCCTTCCGTCGGGATGGTGGGAGCAAAAGGGCAGTAAAAAAGCCTGCCCGTTTCCTTCGGGGAGTTGGAAACGAGCAGGACGATGGCATAGAGCGCCACTAAAAGTTTACCAAAAACGAATATACACCGCAAATCCCCTGAGAATTATGGTGTATATGCTTCTAACATGTGAAGGAGAGCAGGCTAATGGATAAAAAACAGGATGATGCGCAGAAATTCTGGAAGGCGAACCTCACGCTGATTGTCACGCTTTTGATTATCTGGGCGTTGGTGTCGCTGGTATTTGGTATTATTCTTGCGCCCGCATTGAGCAACGTGTATCTCGGACAGCTTCCGCTTGGGTTCTGGTTCGCTCAACAAGGCTCAATGATAGTGTTTGTCATATTGATTTTCGTCTATTCGTGGCAGATGGACAAAATTGACCACGAGCATGGCATGAAGGATTAAGGTGAGATATTATGAGCGTTGAAGTTTGGACCTATATATTTGTTGGGCTAAGTTTTGTCGGATATTTGTATATTGGATATATGAACCGGGTGAAAACCACCTCCGGCTTTTACGTTGCCGGGCGCGGTATCCCCGCCATTGCCAATGGTGCGGCAACCGCCGCCGACTGGATGTCCGCCGCATCGTTCATCTCTATGGCAGGGCTGATTTCCTTCTTGGGGTATGACGGCGCAATTTATCTGATGGGCTGGACGGGCGGTTATGTGCTGCTGGCGCTGTTGCTCGCGCCCTATTTGCGGAAGTACGGAAAATACACCGTCCCCGATTTTGTGGGCGACCGCTATTATTCCCAGACTGCGCGTTTGGTGGCGGCAATCGCCGCGATTTTCGTCTCGTTCACGTATGTGGCGGGGCAGATGCGCGGCGTCGGGATTGTCTTCAGCCGCTTTTTGGGCTTGCCGGTCAACTGGGGGGTTGTCGTCGGGGTGGTGATTGTCTCGTTCTTCGCGGTGCTGGGGGGGATGAAAGGCATCACTTGGACGCAGGTGGCGCAATACACGGTCATCATCATCGCCTACTTAATTCCGGCGGTGGCGCTGGCAATTGCCATCACCGGCATTCCCATTCCCCAATTGGCGTTAACCTTTGGCGATATTGTTCCCAAGCTGAACCAAATTCAGATAGACCTGGGGCTGGGGTCGTATATCACCTCTCATAAAAATATGATAGACGTGCTGGCAATCACCATCTCGCTGATGGTGGGTACGGCAGGGTTGCCGCACGTGATTATTCGCTTCTACACCGTGCCGTCCGTGCGCGATGCCCGTTACTCCGCCGGTTGGGCACTCTTCTTCATCGCCTTGCTGTACACCACTGCCCCCGCGATGGCATCTTTTGCAAAATTCAACCTCATCAATACGCTGCACAATCTGCCCGTGGCGGAACTTGAAACCCGCGCCGATTTGGCATGGGCGCGCTCATGGGAGGCGACCGGACTGCTGAAATTCGAGGATAAAAACGGTGACGGGATATACCAGATGGCGAAGGGGGATACCAATGAGGTCTTCATTGACCGCGACATCATTGTGTTGTCCACGCCGGAAGTTGCCGGTTTAGCCGGTCCTGTCATCGCATTGGTTGCCACCGGCGGTTTAGCGGCGGCACTCTCGACGGCGGCAGGGTTGCTGCTGGTCATCTCCAGCTCCCTTTCGCACGATATTTACTTCCGCCTGATTAACCCCGAAGCCTCCGAGCAACAACGGTTGCTGGTGGGGCGGGTGATCATTCTGCTGGCGGTGATTGTAGCGGGGTATTTCGGTATCAATCCCCCGGGCTTCGTTGCGGAGGTGGTTGCCTTCGCCTTCGGGCTGGCAGCCGCCAGTTTCTTCCCCATAATCATTCTCGGCATCTTCGACAAACGCGCCAACGACAAAGGCGCTATCGCCGGGATGTCCGTCGGGCTGGTTTTCACCGCCTTCATGATTCTGATGATGCGCTCCACCAAACTTTTCGGTACACCTGAACCCTTGATGGGACCGTTCTTCGGTATTTCCGCACAGGGTATCGGTACAGTGGGGATGCTGCTCAACTTCCTGGTGACCTATATTGTGTCACGTACCACCACGCCGCCCCCGCAAAATATTCAAGACATGGTGGAACGGGTACGCATTCCTTCCGGTGCGGGTGATGCACACGTCCATTAATAACATTACCTATTTGAAGATTGTTTGAAAAACGGAGATGGCTCACGACCCTATCGCGAGCCATCTCCAACTGTCACCAACTCCCCCCAATCAGTTGGTTGGGGAACACGCACAGGGGAGGCTTTATGTCCGCATATAATAATGTTTACAACCGTTCGCTCACCGACCCGGCGAGATTTTGGGCAGACGCCGCACAGGATGTCCACTGGTTCAAAAAATGGGACAAAGTGCTCGATGATTCCCGTGCGCCCTTTTACAAATGGTATGCCGGTGCGGAAACAAATAGCTGCTATAACGCGCTCGACATTCACGTTGCCGGTGGGCGCGCCGAACAACTCGCGCTGGTGTACGATAGCCCGGTGACGGGTGTGGTCAAAAAATACACCTATGCCCAACTGCTCGATGAAGTATCACGCTTTGCGGGGGCGCTGGCAGACTTAGGCGTTGAAAAAGGCGACCGGGTCATCATCTATATGCCGATGGTTCCCGAAGCGGCAATTGCCATGCTGGCATGCGCGCGCATCGGAGCCATCCACTCGGTGGTTTTCGGGGGATTTGCCGCCCATGAGTTGGCAATTCGCATTGATGATGCCCAGCCCAAAGCGATTGTCTCCGCATCCTGCGGCATCGAAGTGAACCGCGTCATTGAGTATAAACCCTTGCTCGACCACGCGATTGAACTCGCCAAAGAAAAGCCGGACAGTGTGGTTATTTTGCAGCGCCCGCAGGCGAAAGCATCCATGGTGGACGGACGCGACCACGACTGGGGCGAACTGATGAGCGCGGCGAAACCGGTTGATTGTGTGCCCGTCGCCGCCACCGACCCGCTGTACGTTCTGTACACTTCCGGCACCACCGGCATGCCCAAAGGGGTTGTGCGAGACAACGGCGGACATCTGGTTGCCCTCAAATGGAGTATGAAAAACGTGTACGGCGTGGATGCCGGTGATGTTTACTGGGCGGCATCCGATGTCGGCTGGGTGGTGGGACACTCTTACATTGTGTACGGTCCCCTTTTCAAAGGATGCACCACTATTCTGTATGAAGGAAAACCCGTCGGCACACCGGACCCCGGCGCGTTCTGGCGCGTGATTTCAGACCATAAAGTGAATGTGCTGTTCACTGCTCCCACCGCCTTCCGCGCCATCAAACGCGACGACCCCAACGGCGATTATATTCGCAAATACAACATGGATTCGTTCCGCACGCTCTTTTTGGCGGGTGAACGGTGCGACCCCGACACCCTCCATTGGGCGGAAAACCACCTCAACGTGCCGGTGATTGACCACTGGTGGCAAACGGAGACGGGCTGGCCCATCGGCGCGAACTGTATGGGGCTGGGGATGTTCCCCGTCAAAGCCGGTTCCTGCACCAAACCCGTGCCCGGCTACGATGTCCGCATTTTGGATGAAAGCGGCTATGAAGTCGAAGCGGGGAAAATCGGCAGTATTGTGGTGAAATTACCCCTCCCGCCCGGCACGCTCACCACCCTGTGGCACAATGATGACGGCTTCCGCGAAGCGTATCTCAACCATTATCTCGGTTATTACCTCACCGCCGACGCCGGATTTAAAGATTCGGACGGCTACCTTTCCATCATGAGCCGCACTGACGACATCATCAATGTGGCGGGGCATCGTCTTTCCACCGGCGCGATGGAACAAGTGCTGGCGGCGCACCCCGACGTGGCAGAGTGTGCTGTCATCGGCGTGAATGATGAGTTGAAGGGCGAAGTGCCGCTCGGAACGGTGGTGTTGCAAGCGGGCGTTGACCGCGACCCCGACGAAATCGTCCGCGAATTAATCCAACTGGTGCGCGACGAAATCGGTCCCGTGGCGTCGTTCAAAATCGCTACGGTGGTGAAACGTTTGCCCAAAACTCGCTCCGGGAAAATCTTGCGCGGCACAATGAAGAAAATCGCCGATAATACCCCTTATCGCATGCCCGCTACCATTGACGACCCGGTTATTTTGGATGAAATCACTGAGGCGCTTGCCGCATTGGGCTATCCCAAAGAACACGTTACCGCCTGATAACCGGATATTCGCCACGCCAATGATTTGGTGATATGATTGACGCATACAATGAGTTGTTCACCGCAATAAATCTCGACACCGGCGACGTTGTCAGCACACATTTGCAGGCAGAGAGCATTTATGGATTTTCTTCGCGCACAATTTCCATTTGACCGTTTGACGCACGATGAGTTGGCGTTGGTTGAGGCACATCTGGAAACCCTCACTGTTCCCCACGGCACAATTTTGTTGCAACAGGGCGGTGAGCCGAGCCGGTATTTGTATGTCATCAAAGACGGCATGGTGCATTTCTTGCGCGACGGGCGCATCGCTCAGATTCTGGAGGAGGGAGATATGTTCGGCTTCCCCTCCATGTTGAATGGCGGTGCGCCCGCCGTTGATGTGGTGGCGCAAGATACCGTCACCGTGTACACCATTCCCCGGCATGTGTTTCATGAACTGGTGAAAAACGTTGATTTTGCGGAATTTTTCCTCAAAACCCTCAGCGAACGCCTGCGGAGCATGTCGCCGATGGCGGGCGCGTCTCCCCTCTCCGGGAATATCACCGCGCCGGTGGCGGAACTCGTCACCCGCCCGCCGATTTTCGTGCCGGAAACCGCCACCGTTGAGCAAGCCGCCAAAGCGATGCGCCGGGCATGGGCAAGCTCCGTCCTCGTTGATTCAACGCCCCCCGGCATCGTCACCGACCGCGATTTGCGCACCCGCGTGCTGGCAAACGGGCTGGGTCCCGAAACCTCCGTCGCCGATATTATGAGCAGTCCCGTCAAATCGCTCACCGCCGAAAGCCCGGTGTATGGCGCGCTATTGTTTATGCTCCAGCAAAATATCCATCATCTGCCCCTGACCCGCCATGAAGAAATCATCGGCGTGGTGACGGACACCGATTTACTCCGTTTTCAGGCAAAAAACCCGCTATTTCTGCTGCAACAATTGGAGCGGATGGACACCGCAGAACAGTTGGCGCAATATTCGCTCGATGTGGCGGGCACGGTGGAAACGCTGGTGCAGGGGGGATTGGACGTGCCGCAAATCGGGCGCATTGTGGGGAGTTTGAATGCCGCTTTGGTGCGCAAATTATTACAATTGGCGGAGGCGGAACTCGGACCCCCGCCAACCCCATATGCGTGGGTGGTCTTCGGTTCCGGCGGCAGATGGGAGCAGGTGATTTTAACCGACCAAGACAACGCGCTGATTTACGAAGAAGAATCACCGGCGGCGGAACAATATTTCGCCGAGCTTACCGCGCATGTGGCGCAAAATCTGATTCTCGCTGGTTTCCCCGAATGTCCGGGCGGATATATGGCAACCAATTGGCGCAAACCCCTTTCGGCGTGGCTGGAAATTTTTAACAAGTGGATTGAAACGCCCAACCCCCAAGCGTTGATGGAAGTGGGTATCTTCTTTGACTTTCGTCCCGTTTCGGGGACACTTTCCCTCAAGCCGCTGGAAGATATGCTCATCCGTGCCGGGCGGAACAAAATCTTTCTGGCGCATTTGGCGAATGCCGCCCTGCAATTTCAACCGCCCCTTGGATTTCTATGGCGCATCCGCAATGAAGGCGGATGGGTTGATTTGAAAACCGGCGGCATCGCTCCGATTGTGGGCTTGGCGCGCACCTACGGGCTGGAATCTCGCGCCGCATTCCGCGCCACCATTGACCGCCTGCACGCCGCCGCCAAAACCGGCGCGCTCAGCAGACAGGGCGCGGACATGCTGATTGAGACGTTCTCATTTCTGATGCGTTTGCGGCTCAAAGCGCAGTTGGAGAGCATCAAACGCGGCGAGCCGCCCACGAACAAACTGCAACTCAGCACCATTTCATCGCTGGAAAAACGGCATCTGAAGGATGCGTTTATGGCAATCAGAGATATGCAAAACGCCACTGCCCAACGTTTCCGCACCGATTATTTGGGGTAACTTGTGAATAAACAGCGCATCAAAGAACAACGGCTGTTGATATTATTCTTTGTGGGGATGTTTGTCTTCAATTTCCCCGCCCTGTCCGTGCTGAACCGCAACGCCATGTTCGCCAATATTCCGGTGTTGTATCTGTATATC
>CAZMXX010000186.1:0-7662 GCA_964570315.1 uncultured Anaerolineaceae bacterium
GCACCCCGATCTTTCCGCATTGTGCGGGGCGGGCGATGAAGAAACGTTGAATCAAACATACAACACGCAACCCGCAATTTTCGTCACCAGTATTGCCGTGTTGCACGCCCTGCGAGCGGCGGGATATACCGCCGCGCCGGATTTTGTCGCCGGGCACAGTTTGGGGGAATACGTCGCCTACGTTGTCGCCGGGGTGTTGTCGTTTGAAGACGGCTTGCGGCTGGTGCGTGAACGCGGGCGATTGATGGGCATCGCCGGGGAGGAAAATCCCGGCAAAATGGCAGCGATTTTGAAATTGACCGATGAACAGGTTGAAGAAATTTGCCGTCAGGCGTCCGAAGAGGCGGGCTGGGTGCAAATTGCCAATCTCAACTCGCCGGGGCAGGTGATCATTTCCGGCTCATCGGCGGGGATTGCCCGCGCCATTGAATTGGCGAAAGCCGCCGGGGCGCGGCGGGCGCAGGAATTGGCGGTGAGCATCGCCGCACATTCAAAATTGATGGACAGCGCCAACGCCCAATTCACCCGCGCCGTTGAATCAACCACCCTGCATGCGCCGACCGTTCCGGTGGTGGGGAATATCACCGCGCAACCGTTGCTGACCGTGGCGGACATCAAAGCGGAAATGGTGGGGCAGCTCACCAATTCGGTGCAATGGACGCGCTCCGTGCAGTTTATGATTGCGCAGGGCGTGACCCGTTTTGTGGAAATTGGACCCAAGGATGTGCTCACCGGATTAATCAAACGGATTGACCGCACTGTTGCCCGCGCGGCGGTGGATGATGCGGCGGGGATTGAAAAACTGCTGGAGGCAACCGCATGATTGATTTGAGCGGCAAAGTAGCCATTGTAACCGGAAGCTCGCGCGGCATTGGCGCGGCAATTGCCATTGTGCTGGCGCAGCAGGGCGCGAAAGTGGTCATCAATCATCGCAACAGCGCCGATGGGGCGGAAGCCGTGCGCCAAACCATCGCCGATTTGGGCGGGGAAGCCGGCGTCATTCAGGCGGATGTGAGCCGTTTCGATGACGCGCAACGCCTCATCAAAGAAACCGTCAACGTTTTTGGGCAGGTTGATATTTTGGTCAACAATGCCGGTACAACCCGCGACAAGCTCATCATGACGATGAAAGAGGAAGATTGGGACATCGTCATTCGCACAAATTTAACCAGCGCCTACAATTGCGCCAAAGCTGCCGTGCGCCCGATGATGAAAAAACGCTCCGGACGCATCATCAACATCACCTCTGTGGTGGGGCTGGCGGGGCAAGCCGGGCAATCGAATTACGCCGCGTCGAAGGCGGGACTCATCGGCTTTACCAAAAGTCTGGCGAAGGAAGTCGGCTCGCGGAATATTACCGTCAACGCCATTGCGCCCGGTTTCGTCCCCACCGCGCTGACCAATGTGCTGCCGCATGATATGATTGACGACGCCATCCGCAACACACCGCTCGGTCGGCTGGGCGAGCCGGAAGACATCGCCTATGCCGTGGCGTTTCTGGCTTCTGACCAAGCCGGGTTCATCACAGGGCAGGTGCTGTCAGTTGACGGCGGCTTGATAATGCAGTAAAATCCTCTCCGGCAGTTAACCGTTGTCAGCGAGGCAGACCATACAATTGTACTTTTAAAAAGAGAGTGTTTTTATGAAAGTTCGTAGCCGTGCGCGTGCGCTTGTGTTGCAGTGCCTTTATGAGCTTGATTTTACCGACCATACATTTTTGCAGGCATTTGATGCCCATACGGAAGCAACCTTTGTGATTGAAAATGTAGTCGATTTTGCCGGGGGATTGAATGAGAAAGGGCTTGCCTTTGCGAGGCGATTGGGCAGTACGGTGGAAGCGCGGAAAGATGAGCTGGACGTGCTGATTTCCTCCTTCGCCCCGGAATGGCCCCTCAATCAGATTTCCGCGATAGACCGCAATATTTTGCGTATCGCCGTGTGCGAACTTCATTTTATGCACGACGCACCGGGGAAAGTCGTCATCAATGAAGCGGTGGAACTGGCGAAAACCTTCGGTGGCGATAGCTCACCACGGTTTGTGAACGGGGTGTTGGGAGCTGTGGTCTCTCACAAACCATCCATACCGAAAATATAAGTGTAAAAATATGGATTTATTGGGTGTTGGCGTTCCTGAATTAATAGTTATCATCATTCTTGCCCTGATTTTTGTCGGACCGCGCGACCTGCCGCGATTGGCAGCGCGCGCCGCCGAGTTTCTGCGGGAAATCCGCAAAATGTCGGAAAGTTTGACCACCGAATGGCAAAAAGAGGTCAACGCCGCCGATTTGGATTTGGGCGGTCTCAAAGAATTGAGCGAGGAATTATCGGAAGCGCAGAAATCGGTCAAAAAGATGACCTCGCTGCAATTGAATCTGGATGATGTCATCAAACCCGACTCAAAAAACAGCGCCACATCCGCTCCGAAGAAGGATACCGTCGCCGAGGCATCGCCCCCGCCACCGCCGGAAAAGCCGGAAAAACCATCCGTAGAGGAAACACCTGCCAGTGACCAACCCAACGAATGAGAAAGACCTGGAATCGCTTGCCAAGCAAATGACGCTGCTGGAACACCTCGATGAGTTCCGGCGACGGTTGATTGTGGTTTCGGTGGCGGTTTTAATCACCACCCTGTTGAGTTTTATTTTCGCCACGCAACTGGTGGAAATTCTGGCAATCCCAATTGGCGGGGTGGACAAACTGCAATCCATTGACGTCACCGAAAATATCAGCGTCTTCATGAAAGTGTCGCTGATGGGCGGGATGATTTTGTCCATGCCGGTGATTCTGTATGAACTCATCGCCTTTGTTGTGCCCGGCTTGGAACCGAACGAAAAACGCAGCCTGTTCATCGCCATTCCCGCCGCCACCATCCTGTTTTTGAGCGGCGTGGCATTCGCCTATTTTGTGATGATGCCGCGCGCCGTACCGTTCCTGATGAGCTTTTTGGGGATTCGCACCGCACCGCGTCCGCAAACGTACTTCAGTTTCATCACCCGGTTGATATTTTGGATTGGGGTGAGTTTTGAATTGCCGCTGGTGATGGCGGTGCTGGCGCGGTTCGGGGCGCTCAGCCCGGAATTTTTGCTGAAGAATGCCCGCTATGCCGTGGTGGTGATTGCCATTGCGGCGGCGCTCATCACGCCCACCCCCGACCCGTTGAACATGAGTTTGGTGATGGCGCCATTGTTGCTTTTGTACGGTTTGGGCATCGTGCTGGCGAAGTTCATGTATCGCCCCAGAGAAAACCTACTGGCAGACGAAACCGAAACTTAACGGAAGTACCGCGCCAGCATCAAATCGAACAGGCGCGGGAAAGGTGGCTGCTTGCCACAAATACCCGGTCGAACAGAGTCACGTAAGCATCGCGTGGCTCTTTTTTTATCATCCACAGTAATTTTGCCGCCACCCGTTCCGCCGAAACGCCCTGCACCCGTCCCGCGCGCGGCTGTGGCTCACCGAGCGTGCGCAGGGTGAAGTCGGTGCGGGTGACGCCGGGGTACAGCGTACTGAAGCGGATGTTGTCGCTTGCCAACTCCACCCGCATGGATTCGACGATATGTTCCAGCGCGGCTTTGCTGGCGCAATAACCGCCGGAAAAGGGCGTGGCGCGTTTGCCGATGATGGATGATACATTGATGATTAATCCGCCGCCAGCCGCCTGCATCACCGGCACAACGGCTTGCATCAGCCGCACGGGCGCGAGAAAGTTCACATCCATCACCTGCGCCAAATCCTCCATATTGACGGCGTGGGACGCGCCGGTGATGCCCACGCCCGCGTTGTTGATGAGCACATCTACCGTGCCGAATCGGCGGGCGGTCTGCGCCATAATGGATGCCGCCGCTTGCGGGGCGGATATATCGGCGGGGATGGGCAGGACATCGGCGGGGTGCAGCGTTTCCGCGAGCGCAGAAAGCGCGTCGCCGTCGCGGGCAACCAGCGCCACCCGATGCCCGGCGGCGGCGAATGCCTCGGCGGCGGCGCGCCCGATGCCCCGGCTCGCGCCGGTGAGCAGAATTGTTTTGGCGGTCATCAAGTTTCCGAAACCTTTTCCAGACAACTGCGAATCGCAGGGAGTTGGGCGCGGGCGGCGGCTTCACCGGCGGCAATCAACTGTTGCGCCGCCGTAAAATCAAGCGCGTGTTCCACCCGTGCGCCGATGTGAATCATCACATCAACCGCATCAAGCTGCGAATTGACGAGTTGATTTTCGACGATATTCTGAATATTGGTGATGATTTCCAGAAAGTTTGGTTTCCGCGTGCGGGGTGGGGGCGGGTTGGCGGCATCAACCAGAGGCTGGATGACGCTGGAAGCGATGACGATATCCGCGCCTTTTTCGCGCAGTAAATCCGCCGGAATGGGATTGACAAACGCGCCGTCAATAAAAAACTGTTGATTGATTTGCCACGGGTCAGCCAAAAACGGGATACTGAGGCTGGCTCGGATGGCATCTGCCAGCGAACCGGAGTCGAAAATCACTTCCTGCCCCGTTTGAATATCGGCGGCGACGCAATAAAACGGAATTTCGAGGTCGGCAAAGGTTTTATGTTCCACCATGTTGGCAATCAGCCCTTTTGCCTTTGCCCCTTTGATTAACCCTGAACGGGGCGGAATGTTGATGTCCCAATTTATCCAGCGATTATAGCGCTGCAATTCGTCGGCAAATCCGATGATTTCATCCGCCGTGCGCCCCAACGCCAAATGGATGCCAAAAAATGCGCCCGCGCTGGTGCCGGCAACCACATCTACGGGGATGTTCTCTTCCAGCAGCACTTTCATCACCCCCAGATGCGCCAATCCTTTGCCGCCGCCGCTGGAAAGCGCCAGCCCGACGGTGTGCCCGGTCAATCGGCGGGCGATGCGCCGGAGGGCAGCGGGTTTGGTGCTGGTTTGCCACAATTTTTCACTGCCCACATTTTCGGTGAGCCATTGCGGCGGTGCGCCAATGCTGATGACGGTGTCGGAGAGGCTGAGCGCTTTTCTGACCAGCAGGGTGGGAGCGGGGGGAATGAGCATGACAATGTGGCTGAATGTCTCGATGAGCTGGCTCAACGTGCCGGCGATATTTTCCACCGAAAGATTATCCCGCTTCAACAGGGTGACATCGGTTAAATTTTCGGGCAACGTCACGTCCATACCGAGGGGCAGGATGGCAATCGGCTTGGAGACATATTGCTTCAGTGTGCGTGCCAGCACGCCGTCATCATTGCCCCACAACGCGGAAATTCGGCGCGCTCTGGGCTGGAAACGGCGTTGACTGGTTTTCACCAAGCGCTGGCTCAACTCCCGCGTCATATAAAGAGCAATTTCGGGGCGGCTGGCAATCAATTGGTCGAAGGCATCTTTTTCCAGCATGTATAAATCGGCATCAATGGCAACTTTCAGGCTGGCGGAGCGGGGTTCTGCCAGCAGCATGGCAATCTCCCCGACAAAACTGCCGGGACCCAAAAATGCCAACGCCTGATTCGCGTTTTCATCCCAGACCACCACCTGTCCCGATTCGACGATGTACATGGCATCGCCAATATCGCCTTGCCGGAAAATGGTCTGTCCTTTGGCGTAACTGATGCGTTTCAGCAGGGCGTTGATGGAGTTCAGGTCGTCATCGGATAATTCTTTGAACAGTGGAATGGCTCGGAGTGCTTGAAGCATGGAATAGCTCCTCAATTACAGGTTGGCAGTTGGTATAACTAATTATCGGCGTGAATCGGCATTTCGTCAATAGGAAAGCTGGGTTGCGGCACAAAATTCTTCAACCAATTTTTGACATGCGTTTTCGCTCCAAGTAAAATATCTGCTGTTGAAGTCATGCCATGGCAGAGGGGTGGACTTCAACTTTTTTGTCCAACGATTGCTGAACCGATATGACGTGCAGCGAAATATGATCATAAAAGGTAATTTAGGTGGTAACAGATGTACTCTCATTGTGAAATACTTTTCCCGCATTCAAAAGTTAGCGGACTAAAACGATTAAAAAGTAGTGAATGGCAAGATTTGGTGGAATATGTGGCAACACTGCCGGAAACGCATATTGATGCGCTGGCATTCAGCCATATGATGATTAAAGTATGCGATTGTTTGAATTGCGATTTGGGCAGTTACAAAGCGGCATTGGGCTGTGCCGCCTGTTCCCAGCGCACCATTAATGCTCTGCGTGATACGGATAAACAGTTATTGCGCCGGTACAAGCGGTCGCGCAGTGAGATGTTGAAATATCTCAATGAAATTGGTATGGGGGAGGCAGAACCGGAAGCGGTTCCTGCCGGCATACCCGAAAAAATCGCGGCGTAACGTATTTATTGCCCCAATTCGGCGCTCCCCCACATATGGCGAGCGCCGTTTTTTGTGTATAGCCAACTGAAACGAGGAAAACTATGGACTATTTGGCGATTCTGAAACGCGCATTTCACATCACCCGGAAACACCGCGCTTTGTGGCTGTTTGGCATTCTGCTGGCGCTGTTTGGCGGCGGGAGCGGTGGCGGCGGTAGTCGCTTCAGCTCCGGCGGCGATATAGGCGGCATGTCGGGCGATGGTGTTCCCTTTGGCGGCAACCCCTTCGCGGGCATCGACCCCTCTGTTTTTCTGATGGTTGGGCTGGCGTTGGCGTGCCTCGTTTTTGTGCTGGTCATTGTGAGCATTGTGGTGCGCTCGGTGGCGCGGGCGGCGTTGATTGGCATGGTGGAACAAGTGGAAGAAACCGATGCCGTGACGGTGAAAGACGGCTGGCGCATCGGCTGGTCGGCGCGGGCGTGGAAAATTTTTCTGATAAACCTGCTGGTCGGCATTCCGATGTTGGCATTCGTGCTCATCACGTTGGCATTCGCGGCGTCACCGCTGACATTGTTGTTCATTGACCAATCTTGGTTGCCGGTGGCGGTGATGCTGACCCTGTTGTTCATCATCGGTTGGGCATTGGTGATTCTGCTGGTTTCGGTGCTGCTCAACCCCGTGTTGGAGTTGAGTTGGCGCTATGCGGTGCTGTACCGCACGGGCGCGCGCGAAAGTTTGCGCCGCACCTTCGCGCTCATCAAAACCGATTGGAAACGGGTGGGCGTTTCAACGCTGGTGATGATTGGCGTGGGCATCGGTATTGGGGTGGTGCTGATTGTGACGATGATTCTGCTGGTGATTGTGGGCGGTATCATCGGCGCGATTCCCGCCGTGCTGGGGTATCTGCTGACGAAGGAGACGATGGTTGCGCTGTTGGCGGGTGTGCCGCTCTTTTTGCTGATTGTCATTCCGCTGGTAATCGGGGCGAGTGGCATCACCGAAACGTATCGCTCAACGGCATGGACGCTGATTTTCAAGGCGTTGGAAAAACCGGCGGCAGAAACCGGCGCGCCGGAACTGCTCTCTCCCTCCTCGGAGGCGACGCCGGAAGATGCGCCGCCGGAAACGGCGGGTGACGATGCCCCCGAAACGCCATCATCCCCCCCTGAAAGGGACACGGGCGATGCGCCGTTGGTGGAAATGGATGATGACGCGCCGGATACGCCTCCATCCCCCGATGCTGAAAGTTAGCCGCCGACCCGTGTCACTTTGTAGCCCAGTTGGAGCCGTTTGGCGATGCTTTTGTCGCGGTGGTCGCCGTCAATTTCACTGTCGTCGTATTGGAGTGTTCCCATCCACCCGCATCAGTGGCTCATAGATATTAGAG
>CAZMXX010000187.1:0-7643 GCA_964570315.1 uncultured Anaerolineaceae bacterium
TCCAAAATTCGAGAAATTCGAGAAATTCGTGTGAATTCGCGGCTAATTTTTTTGGCAAACTAAAAAATCCAACAGGTTTATCCACATATTCCGGTAACGCATCAACTTATGACAAAAAACAAAACCGAAATTCTATCGTTCATACAACCTTATGTTCCGCAGCATCTTTTTCCCGCTTCTTCAACAGAATTGTCGTTGGATGACGCCACAACCATCGCCATTCAACTGGCGGCATTGCGACGGGTGATTGCCACCTATCTGCCGCGCTATCTGGTGGCGCGACTCGTCGCCGACCCCACGCCGGGGCAGGTGACGGGCGGCTTTCGGGATGGCGCGGTGATGTTCGCCGATGTGTCCGGTTTCACCGCCATGTCGGAAAAACTTTCCGCTTTGGGCAAAGAGGGCGCAGAGGAAATCACCGGTATTGTGAACGGCTATTTTGAAACGATGCTGCGCATCAGCGCGAAATATGGCGGCGATTTGCTGAAATTCGGCGGCGATGCCGTGCTGCTCTTTTTTGAAGGGCGGGACGGTGCGCTCCGCGCCACAACCACCGCCTGGGCGATGCAGGCGGCAATGGAGCAATTCGCGCGGGTGAAAACCTCGCTCGGCGAATTTCCCCTGCGCATGAGCATCGGCATCGGGAGCGGGCACATCTTTTTGGCGGATTTGGGCACGGCGGAAAACATGGAATACGCCGTTATGGGGCAGGCGTTGAGCAACATGGCGCGGGCGGAAAGCATTGCCACCGCCGGGCAAATTGTGGTGGATGACGCCACCCGCATCGACACTGCATCGGTGGCGGATTACGCCCCCGTTGACACCTTCTGGCGGTTGGAAACGTTGCATGAAATGGTGGAACCGGAAACGTATTCCAGCAAAATTTATCCCCGTATGCCGAATCTGGTGGACGCCTCCAGCGAGACATTGCTGGCATTTGCCTATCGGCAGGCGCAAGTCATCAACGCCCTGAAACCGTTCATCCCCCAACAATTGTTGCCCCAATTGATTCTCGACCCGCAGAACCCGCTGGTTCCGGGTTCGCATCGTCCCGTCACCGTGATGTTCGCCAACTTTTACGGCATTGATGAAATCATTGAAGCGTTGGGCAAAGCCCATGAAGAGACCATCACTCAAATATTGAACAACCATTTTGTCACCATGAGCCACATCATCAACCGGTTTGGCGGCGTGGTGAACAAAGTGGACGCCTACGCCATCGGTCACCGCATTATGGTGCTGTTTGGCGCGTTGCAGGCGCATGAAGATGACCCACAGCGGGCAGTGCGGGCAGCCGTGGCGATGAACGCCGCGCTCGCGGAGGTGAACCGATACACCGCCGCTCTGCTGGCGGAAATTCCGGGGATGGCGGAGAAATTCGGCGATGCGCCGCTCAAACAGCGCATCGGGTTGAACAGCGGATTTGTGTTCGCCGGAAATGTGGGTTCGCCGGAACGGCACGAATATTCCGTGATGGGCGACGAAGTGAATTTAACCGCTCGCTTGATGGGCGCGGCAAAAGAAGGGGAGGTGCTCATCAGCCAAAGCGCCGCCCGGCACGTGGAATCCACCTTCGATTTGGAAGAAAACCCCCCGGTGAAAGTGAAGGGGAAAGCGAAGCCCGTCAAAAATTTCATCGTGCTGGCGGAACGCCACCAACCCCAACGCTGGAACAACCTTTCCGGGGCGGGGCTGGTGGGGCGCGACGACGAACTGCGCATCGGACATGCCGCCGTTGACCGGGCGCGCGCCGGTGACGGGCAGGTGATTGTCATTCGCGGCGTGTCGGGCATCGGCAAAACCCGTTTCGCGGAGGAACTGGCTTTTTACGCCGAACAGCACGCGATGGATTTGCTGGCGGGGATTTGCCTTTCTTACGGCACAACCATGACCTACCACCCTTGGGCGGACATTCTGCGCTCGCATTTCGGCATTAAAGCCGATGACGATGTTTCGCGCCGGATTGCGCTGGTTGAGCAGGGGATGCAGGCAATTGATGAGCCGCTGTGGCTCCCCGTCATCGCCGATGTGCTGGGGCTGGAAGTGCCGGAGAACGACCTGACCCGCGCCATCGACGCGAAATTGCGTCGCCAGCGGATTATGGACATCACCGTGAAATTGTTGCGCCGGCACGCCGCGCGGCGTCCGCTCATGGTGGTGGTGGAAGATGCCCACTGGACAGACCCCGCTTCGATGGATTTGATAAACTATGTCGCCCGCAATATCGCCGACGCGCCGATTGCGCTGGTGCTGCCGCATCGCCCCGACGATGATTTGCCCGACTGGACGCAGTACGATTACGCTGTCAATTTGCCGCTGGGCGATTTGCCCGACGACGCTTGCATGGAAATTGTGCAGGGGATGATCGGCGCGGTGGCACTGCCGGAAAATTTGCGTCGCCTCATTTTAGCCAAAGGGGGTGGCAACCCGTTTTTTGTGGAGGAAGTGGTGCGGGTGCTGATTGTCAATCAGGTCATCCGCAAAAAACCGTCCGGCGAGTGGGAAGTTGCCGGGGATTTGGCGGGGCTGGAACTGCCCGACACCGTGCATGGGATGATCATCAGCCGCATTGACCGCCTGCTGGAGGTGGATCGCCGTATTTTGCGGGTGGCATCGGTGGTGGGGCGCATCTTCGCCTTTCGGGTGGTGAGCAATGTCCACAATTACGGCATCACCGAACCGGCAGTGCAGGAACATCTGGATTATTTGGGCAAATTGGGGCTGACCGAACTCTTCGAACTCGAATCATTGCTGTACCGGTTCAAACATCTCACCACCAGAGAAGTGGTGTATGAAAGTCTTTCATTCGAACAGCGGCGTATGCTTCATCGCCGTATTGCGGACTTTTTGGAACAAGTCTTCGCGGAATCTTTGGGTGAACAGATTGATATGCTGGCATATCATTATTTTGAGGGACATGACTGGATGAAAGCCATTGAATTTAATTTACGGGTGGCGCGGCACGCTCAACGCGAATTTGCGAATGATTCGGCGGTGGAGGCGTACCGGCGGGTGTTGCAGGCGGCATCTGCCGCCGAAGGGGACACGACGGCGGCGCAACTGGAGGCGCACGAATCGCTGGGGGATGTGCTGACGTTGATGGGGCAGTATGATGACGCGCTGGAACATTTGGAATCGGTGCGGCAGTTGGCAATAGATACCGGCAGTGCGCCGCATCTGGCGGATATATGCCGTAAAATTGCCACCGTCTATGAGCGGCGCAGCGAGTTCGATACCGCGTTTGAATGGCTGGAACGCGGGTTGGGCAATTTGAACGAAACCGAACCGACCATCGAAGCCGCACGGATACATCTGCTGGGTGCGGGTGTTTTTCAGCGGCAGGGGAAGAATGATGAAGCCATCCAATGGTGTGAGCGCGGGCTGGAGATTGCCGCGCAATTCGACACATTTGAATCAAAACAATTGGTGGGCAACGCCTATTATCTGCTGGGTTTGGTGTACACCCGCAAAGGCGAATTGAGCCGCGCGGCATCATTCTGCCGTTCCAGCATTGAAGTCTATGGCGCGGTGGGGGATGATGTGGGTGTTTCGCAGGCGTATTTGAATCTCGCCAATGTTTACAGCGATTTGGGGGACTGGGAAAAAGCGACCAACGCCTTTGAAAAGAGTCTGATTGTCAAAGAAAAAATCGGTGATGTGCTGTATCAGGGATTTATTTCCAACAATTTGGCGAACATCCAGATGAATCGCGGCAACTGGGGCGAAGCCGAGCGGCTTTTCCGGCAAAGCCTCAACGTGTGGCGGCAATTGGGAGCGGCGCTGCCCAATGCCGTGACCGCCAGCAATTTGGGGCAACTGCGCCTTTATCAGCAAAAATTTGAGGAAGCGAATCTGTTGCTGGCAACCAGCGAAGAGATTTTCAACAGCATTGAGTCGGAGGATTTCCTGCCGGAACTGGAACGTCGCTGGGCGGAATACTATTTGTACACCGGCGATACCGATGCCGCATTGAAACACATCCGCCGTTCGCTGGAGTTGGCGGTTCAGCAGGAAGCGAAACTGGAAGAAGGGATGTCGTGCCGGGTGTTGGGGTTGGTGCAACTGGCGCGGGGCGATGAAAAACCGGCGGAAGTGGTGCTCAATAAAAGCTTGAAGATACTGCAAAGCCTCAATAGCGCTTATGAAACAGCCAAAACTTATGTGGCGTTGGGGCAACTGTGGGGACAGAAGGAACCGTCGAAGGCGCGCAAGTTTCTTCAGCAGGCTATTGACACTTTCCAATCACTGGGTGCGCAATCTGATTTGCAAGCGGCGAAAAAACATATCGAACAATTGCCATAAAATCAACGCTGCCACATGCCGGACATTTGTATTTTGGAGGATGTATCATGCGAAAAATAAAACTGTTTTCTGCGGTATTGGGCGGCGTGATTGCCCTGATTGCCGTTTCGTTGATGTTGCAAGGCTTGGGCGGCTCGCTGGTGATGCCGGTGTATGCGCAGACGGGCACGGGCATCATTCGGGTTTCGTCATCGGGGGCGGATACCGTCGGGTGCGGGGCTGCCGCCAGTCCATGTTTCACCGTTCAATATGCCATTGACCAAGCGTTGCCCGGCGAAGAAGTACGCATCGCGGCGGGCTATTATCCCGGCACGGCATATATCACCAAATCAATTTCGCTGGTGGGGGGATACACCGATACCAACTGGCTAACATACGACCCGTTCAATAACTTCACCACACTGGATGCGCAATTTGGCGGCACAACGGTGGTGGTGTCGGGCAGTATCACCGCGACCATCAAAGGGATGGAAATCACCGGCGGATACAACCCCGGTTTGCCCGGCGGCGGCATATTCGTCGATACAGCGTATGTTGTTTTGAAAGATTTGATGATAGACCATAATGCTGCCGGATACGGCGGCGGCATTTATTTGAAGAATGTTGCCGGGGGGAGTTGGGTCACTGCCAATCAAATTTTCTCCAACACGGCAGATTTCGGCGGCGGGGGCATTTATGTGTATGATAGCGCCCTCAATATTGATGCCAACAGTGTTTTCCGTAACGCTGTCACCACCGGTAACGGTGGGGGAGTATATGTAGAGGGCTTGACGGAATTTCAGGGTTTGCTCAGCCTCAATAATAACACCTTCCAAGAGAACCGGGCGGCATCCGATGGCGGGGGGATGTATCTGTGGCTCATTCCCGGCACAGATATGGAAGTCATCAACAATATTGTGGTGGATAATGTCCTCACCGACACTTTCGGCACCGGGGCGGGCATTTATGTTTACGATACGAGCACCGTTCTCCCCAGATTGGCGTTTCAGCATACCACCATTGCCCGCAACGGGGGCGGCGATTTCTCCGGTGTGACGGTGATGGGGGGAGGCATACCGCAGACCGTTTATCTGACCAATACCATCATCTCCGACCAGCAAATTGGGGTGCAGGCGGGGAGTTTCTCTTCTCCTACTGTAACATCTACGGTGATGCTCGACCATGTGTTGTGGTTCAATAATGCAGTTAATACCAAAAATGGCAGTGGTGGGCAGGTGATCGCCACCAATGAATTTGCCGGCGACCCGCTTTTTGATACGTTTGACGGGTTCCGGCTGTCGCCCGGTTCGGCGGCAATTGACCGGGGCATAGCTTCGGGGGTGGCGCTTGATTTTGAAGGGGATGCCCGGTTCCTCGGCGATGCGCCCGATTTGGGCGCGGATGAAACGTTCAGCGATACGGGCTGTGCCGCTCTGATTGAACCGGGCGCGACGCAGTTTTCCCGCTTGGAAGCGGCGATTGACGCCAGCGTCGCGGGCGACACCATCAAAGTGGCGGGGAGTTGTCGCGGCACCAAAAACTACAATGGCGAATTTACGGCGGCATACATTGATAAAGATTTGGTTGTGCAGGGCGGATATCCCTATCCGACAAATTGGACGGCGTATGACCCCCTTGCCAACTTCACGCTGATTGATGCGCAGCAAACCGGACGGGGCATGATTATTTCCGGGTCAACGGCAATAGCGCCGAAAATTGAAAGCCTGAACCTCAATTTTGGTACGGCATCCTTCGGCGGCGGCATCAAAGTTGTGGGAACCTCTGCCCTCATCAGCGATACACAAGTGTTCAGCAATGATGCCGATTTCGGCGGCGGCATTTATCTGGAAAATTCGGCTGCCATACTTGACGGATTCCGTATGTTCCAGAATTATGCCGTGGTGGATGGCGGCGGTATGGTTATCAATGGTGGTACGGTAGGGATATTTGGCATCACCGCCGGACAAAATTCCGCCAACGGCAACGGCGGTGGTATCGCACTGTATGATAGCGCCGGTATCATTCAATGGGGGGCGTTGATGAGCAACACCGCCTACACGGGCAACGGCGGCGGCGTTTATATCTCCAACGCGATGCGTGCCTCCCCGCCGATGACCATCGAGCAGACGTATATCTTTGGCAATCAAGCCACTTTCGGGGGCGGGGTGGCAATTTATACCGGCACGGTCAATTTGCTGAACAACCTTTTCCAAGCCAACAACGCCGATTCTTTCGGCGGGGGTATGCATATTCAGGACTCCGATATTTTTATGGCGAATGATGTGCTGTTGATGAACACCATTTCCGCCACCAACGCCTCCGGTTCCGCGTTGCATTTGCTCAACACCACCGCCGACATCTATTACGCCACCATAGACGGCAATACCGGCGGCGACGGCAGCGGCGTCTTTCTGGACGATTACACCACGGCGAATTTTTACAACGTCATCGTATCGGGACATGGGACGGGCGTGCTGGCGGGCAGCACCGCCGGGACATCCTTCCCCGGGCAGGCGGATATAAATGGCGTGCTGTGGTTCAATAATGCGACCGATGTTGCCGGTGTCGGCACGGTCACGGTCACCAATCAATTCACCGGCGACCCGCTGTTTGGCGGGGATGGCTACCATCTGACGGGGACATCTGCGGCGATTGACAAAGGAACGCCGGTCTCCGTCACATTTGATATTGATGATGAATTCCGCCCCTACGGCATCGCGCCCGATTTTGGGGCGGATGAGTTTACGGTTTTCACCGGAACGATGCCCATCAGCGTGACCATCACCGGACCTACAACGACGCTGGTTGGAACGGATGCCGCATTTTATGCAATGGTTGCGCCGGAAGTGACGGCGTTGCCCGTCACCTTCCTTTGGGAGGCAACCGGACGACCCGCGCAAACGCATTCCGGCAACAGTACATCCGATACGGCGACGTTCAATTGGAAAACCCCCGGCACGAAATTGGTGCGCGTGACGGCGACGAATGCCGCAGGGGATACCGACTCCGATATTTTTGTGGTGTCTGTGGCGGGGGACACGTTTGAACCGAACAACGTTTATACGGACGCCTACGCCATCGTTCCCGGTACGCCGTATATGTCGTTCATCAGCACCATCACCGATGTGGATTGGTACACGTTCAACATCACCGGCACGTCGGACATCACCATCACGCTGGAAGGCACGCCCGAATTGCCCGATGATTACGACCTGTTCCTCGTGTCGCCGTTGCCGTCCACACCTTTCCCGGAGAGTGACGTGTTGAGTGAATTTACGGATGGGCTGGATGTGGATGCGACCGGCAACTTGGGCGCGATTGGCAATTTGGGTGCGATTGGCAATTTGGGTGCGATTGGTAAC
>CAZMXX010000188.1:0-7608 GCA_964570315.1 uncultured Anaerolineaceae bacterium
TGATAAAAATGCTTCCGCAAAAACCCGAACCGAATTTCTTGAACCGGCTTTTCGGTGCGATTATTGCTATCGGACGCATACACCCGGTTGAAACATCATCCGGTTCACCCTAATTGGCGAAGGTATTGTTTCAATGTAACCATTTTTATTGACAAGACTGAACTAAAACAAGCACCAATGTAACCTCCGCCGGAGACAGTGGATATGTAATCAACCCAGGGTAGGAGCTTGTATTTGGCGAGAGCTTGTATTACGCCCAAATTAAACGTGGCGGAGCGCATTCCACCACCGGAAAGGGCTAACCCCACCAAATTTTTGACGGGGGCAGATGTTTCCGGCGACAATGAAGCAAACGCTGTGTTTCGGCGCCGCTTAATATAGTTAAGCTCTGTTTCAATGACAGTCTGTGGGGAAACTGGATACTGAGGGGACTCGGGCATAGATTAGTCCTCTGCACGGCTGTGCGTAAATGGCAAATCTAATTTGTATATCGGTGTGGATTGCATTTATTGTATCATGTCACAAGTATGGGAGTCAAGGTCTTTAACGCAGCGAACATGTGGCCATTCCTCAGGAAAGTAGATAGAAACCTAAAACCTGCGATAGTTATTGACCTGTTCTCTCTCCGGATTGTCGGCTGGGCAATGGCTGCACGAATGACCGTGGAATTGGCACAAAAAGCGCTGGCAATGGCATTTGAGCAGCGTAATCTAGTGTCCGAAGTGTTCCATTATTCTGGCCGAGGCAGCCGGTATACTGCAATCGGATATCAACAACTGTTAAATGACCGGCAATGCCAAATCAGTATGAGCGGCACCGGAAATTGTTATGACAATGCGCCGACCGAAAGTTTCTTCGGTCGCCTGAAAATGGAATGGGTGCACCCATACCCGTTACCAAACTTGGGATGAAGCACGGACGGACATTTTCTTTTACATCGAAGGGTGGTACAATACTAAATGTCTCCATTCATCCCTCGGATACTTCAGCCCGGCAGCATTTGAGGCTGCGTATCACACCGTACCCAATCTGGCTTAACACTGTGTCCACAATAACGGTGGATGGTCAGATTGTCGCAAATTTGTTGTCGTACTTGTGATTCGCCCGTGGGCTTACGGCAGATAGAATTGAATGTTCATCAGCTAAATCGTAGTACTGTTGGCGTAACAACTTGTTTCTTGCTATTTTTGGTTTTCGAGTTTCGGCACCACTCTTATCCAGCCAAAAATGAAACGTTAACCACTCTGATAACGGAGAAAGCTCAACTCATATTTTTTGGTGAACCTATTATTTATGTGGAGGTGAATGATGTTCAATCAGCGTTTGGCTGGTCAAGTTGCACAAAAATATTGGTATATTCTTTTGATGTTTGCTCTAATAATGATTGCCATTGGAGCCAACACGGCAAGTATCTATGCTCAAAAACCGGTCGATGTGATGATCGTCAACCCAGAGAAAGTCTGGTGGAACGTTCACGGTGAGAATGGCTTCATCTTAAGAATTTCTGGTCCGGACAATATTGTAATCGAACAGGAAATTGCCGCCGGGGTGGTGCCGACCTTCACCGGATTAACTTCAAACGGCGACCAATACCCGGATGGTTTGTACAGTTACGAATTATGGGCGCAACCGGCGCCTGCGCGACGATTGGCAGCAGTACAAACACGAGGCATTGATGAAACTGCCGTTCAACCGTCCGCAGAGGTATTGTCATCGGGGTACTTTACCATTAATAATGGATTGTTTATTACTCGTTCCAATGGGGAAAATAGTGTAAACACCATCAACACTCCTGCGGATCAGGTTATTTTGGATGATTTAATTGTCGATGGTAGCTTTTGTGTGGGATTTGACTGTGTTAATGGCGAAGCTTTTGGTTTCGATACACAAATACTCAAAGAAAACAATTTGCGTATTTATTTCAACGACACTAGTGTCTCTGCAAGTTTCCCTCGCAATGACTGGCGAATCACCATCAACGATAGCGCCAATGGTGGGGCAAGTTACTTTGGCATTGATGACGCCACTGCCAACAGACGTGTTTTCTCCCTTCGGGCAGGCGCGCCCAGCAATGCTCTGGTTGTCGACAGCAATGGCGATGTAGGATTGGGAACAAATACGCCGGTGCTAGATATGCATATTGTGAGTGGCGATACCCCCGGCGTCAGACTCGATCAAAGAGGTGGGGGCTGGACTCCTCAAATATGGGATATTGCCGGAAATGAAGCAAACTTCTTCATAAGAGATGTGACCCATGGGAATACACTCCCCTTCCGAATTATCCCAAATGCACCGGAAAACAGTATTTATGTGAATTCAGATGGTAGAGTGGGCTTGGGTACAAACTCTCCAACCGGTGAACTGGATGTCCCCATAACCAGCGGGAACGTTGTTGTCGGTGCTTCCAATGCATCCATAAAAGCGGAAACCACCGGTGCCAATGCGAAATTATTGCTCAATCGCACTGATGGTGCAATGGGCGTGTTCGTCTCGTCAAGCAATGGATTCGTTTTCGGTACTGCCACAGATCATAAAGTAATGTTGTTGACAAATAATAGCCTCCACACCACCTTTAACACTGATGGCAGCATATCCACCGCTACCGGCGCAACTCTGACCGCCGGCGGAGTGTGGACAGACAACTCCGACCGTAATTTAAAGATGAATATTATTCAGGCTAACGGGCAAGATGTGTTGCAGCGGTTAGCTAATTTGCCCATCAGCACTTGGAGCTACAAAGTTGAAGGCACTGATGTGATGCATATGGGACCAATGGCACAAGATTTTTACGCCACATTTGGCTTGGGCAATGATGAAAACCACATTGCCGCATTAGATACCAACGGGGTCGCACTGGTTGCCGTGCAAGAATTGTACGCGCTGACCCAGGAGCAAAATGCTCAAATCGAGATGCTCACTCGGCAGAACGAAGATTTGCAAGCGCGCGTAGAAAAACTGGAAATAATGCTCAATAAACTACTTATAACCGAGACCCCTGTCATCCCTGTTCCCAAATAAGCTGTTTTGTATGTTGAACGAGTAATTTTCGGCTTGAGTTTTTAATTGATATTGTGTGACCGTATCTTTTAGAAGAGACTTTCAATTGATACTGGCGCACGACGAAGAAAAAAGGATGCGGTGAGTCAATGAAACGATGGTTTGCGCTCACAAGCCTTTGCGGAGTTTTGTTTCTAACGTTAATATTCATTCAACCACAAGTAATATTAGCGCTACAATCGTATGTAATTTCCGGCCAAATCACACAAGACAATGGGAGATCTGGTGTTGATGGCATAACCATTGTTTGTGCAGACGGTATCAACACGCCCATTACAACCACTTCTACCGGCGGGGGGTATTACAACTGCACTGTTGGGACGGGATGGTCGGGAACGGTGACCCCTTTAAGTACAGAATACACCTTTTCCCCTGTCAGCAGTACCATTACTACCATTAGTGCCGATATCACCCGTGATTTTGGCGCTACGCTCATTCCCATTCCCCCGCCTGAACAGGTTGCCATTTCCGGACTTATTAATTACTGCTCCTTTCAATTTTCTGGAATATGTTATGTGTATTCCCCATTGAGTGATGTGTTGCTTACCTATCCCGGCGGCAGCACCGTTTCCAATGCAAGTGGCTTATATTCGTTTTCAGTTCCTTCTGGCTGGTCAGGGGAGGTAACGCCTATCAAAATCGGGTATGTTTTTTCACCCACACTTATTAGCTACAACACCGTTATCACCCATCAAACCAACCAAACATACACCGGGGAAGCCTCTACCCAAACCTACGCCATCAGTGGTGTCATCACCGATGCCACCACGTTATCGGGTGTGGACGGGGTCATCATTACTTTTAGCGACGGGGTTACAACTGTTACTTCCGGCGGGGGATTTTACGCCCGTACAGTTAGCGTCAACTGGCGAGGAACACTCTTTCCGGCTCAACTGGGATATGCGTTTTCCCCCACAGTTACCTCAATTAATCAGGTTTTAACGAACACCGTGCAAAATTTTGTGCGGAGTACGTCTGTACAATCCTATACTATTTGGGGGACAGTGAATTTGGGGAGCGGTGCCAGAGAAGGTTTGGGCGGCGTCGCCATCATCTTTGATAACGGGAGCGTGACCGAAACAATCACCACTAGCGGTGGTGGATCCTATAGTCACACCGTCACTGCCGGCTGGTATGGCACAGTGACACCCGATAAAACGGGCTATGCGCTCACTCCTTCCGCGCCAATCATAGGTCCCGTTTATACCAATACGCTTCAGAATTTCACCGCCAATATCGCCCAGCTCACAATTTCCGGTAACACAACCGCCGGGAATGCGACTTTAACTTATTCGCCCGGCGGGAGTATCACTTCCGATGTAGCCGGCAATTATGCTTTTGCCGTGGATTACGGCTGGACGGGTGTTGTTACCGTTAACAGAGCAGGTTGGATATTTACACCCACCACCCGCAGCTATACCAATGTTGTGTCAGATCTGCCCGGCGAAAATTACAATGGGAGTGCTATTCCGGCAGTATACACTATTTCGGGGCATATCACCGACACGGAAACGATGCTTCCGGCGGTGGATGTGTGGCTCGATTTCAGCGATGGTTATACCACCACCACCGATGCCGCCGGGTTTTACACCCGCACCGTGAGCATCAATTGGCAAGGGACAATTGAACCGATACAAGCAGGTTATGTATTTTCACCCACCACTGCGACTCTTCCGCCCGTTGCAACGAATGTTACCCAGGATTTCCGCCGCTCGCCCCCTGCCTCCGCCGCCTATTGTGCCGCCTCTGGTGATACCACCAACGATCTGGGCATCGTTGCGCTCACCGTCAATACCGGCACGCAGGCTTCCGCCATCACTGCATACAGTTCATATACCGGGACGGCGCTCACCGAGTTATTGCCCGGCGAAACATACAATTACCAAATAACTTATCGGAATGACAAATCGACCGCCATTCAGGCGTATGGCGCGGGCTATTTTGATTTTGACGGAAATACCCAGTTTGATGATGGTTGTTCGCTTCAATGCGGAAGTTTTTCTGTTGGGGCGGGTGCGGTGATGTCCACTACTGGCTCATTCACCGTTCCAGTCACCGCCAACAGTGGGACAACTCATTTGCGTATGGTGACCAACTATGACAGTAACAATATTGTCCGCGCGCCCGCTTGTGATACCACCCTGGATGGGGAAGTGGAGGATTACACCGTCGGTATGGGCATTTACCAAATCGCCGCAGACCTCAGTAAAAAAGTTGCGCCCCCTGGTTTGGTGGGCAATATTATCACCTTCACTATTAACATCACTAACACGGCACATACGCCTTTCATCACCATCCCCATGGTTGACAATTTCTCCGACGCACTGGGCTATATCAGCGGCACAGCACTCAGCCCAACCCTCAGCATAGGGCGGCTCGCGTGGACAAATTTGACGACAGCCACCACCTTTGGCAATATCGCACCGGGACAATCTATGACGATTGAAACGGTGTTCAGTGTATCTACCATCACTGCCATCACCAATACCGCCGTCATCACCGCGCAGGATGATATGGGGAATGTCATCTCTCGCAGCGCAACCCTGCAACTGATACCCCCGCTCGCCGACGCGGGTATCGACCAAACCACTGTCGGTGGAACAGCCATTACGCTTGATGGTAGCGCCAGCCAAAGCTTTACTGGGCAGGGAATGCGAACCTTTCGCTGGGCGCAAACGGGGGGAGCGCCGGTCTCGTTCACCCCGTCCCTGAGCCGCACCGGGTTCATTGCCCCCACCACCTCCGGTATGCTGACGTTCACGCTGGCGGTTACTGATTCATACGGGTTCCCCACCTTTATCACAGACACAACACGGGTGAATGTGGTGGATGGCGATGTGTCGGCAACCGTTGATCCGGCGACCGGCGGAAATTTGGTTTTCACCGGCACACAATTGGGCGGGTATATCACCACCACCCTTGAACTCCCCGGCGGCGCGGTGAGCGATACCACATATCTGGTGTACACCGAAGCTGTATCGCCCACCCATCCTGCACCCGGCGCATTTCTATTTGCCGGACGCACCTTCACCATAGAGGCATATCAGGGTCTAATCCTGCAAGATAATTTCACGTTCCACACCCCCATCACCCTGACCCTGCAATATCCCCCCGATGCGCTCGGAGAGGCATTTGAAGCAGGCATTGAGTTATTGTATTGGGATGGCAGCCAATGGACATCCGATGGTATCACTATCATTGAACGTGATTTTGTGAACCACCGGCTTGTGGCAACCATTAATCATCTGACTGAATTTTCGCTGTTCGGTTTGAAGGGATATGATATGTACATCCCCTTATTACTCAAATAGACGCGGGATAATCTCATCTCTTTATTTTGCGCCATTACCATTGCAGACAGGATAACGAATGAGTGGCATTTTCGGTATTTTTAATCGAAACAACGGGAAACCCGTCACTGGCGCAACAATGAGCCGGATGCGCGACGCAATGGCATATTGGGGTCCCGATGGCAAGAGTATGTGGCATGATGATATCGCCGGATTGGGGCAGCTTCTGCTTTACAATACGCCGGAAGCGGGGTATGAAAAACCGGCGCGCTGGTTGCCGCAATACAACGTCGCATTTACTGCCGAGGGTCGGATTGACAACCGGACAGAGTTGTGTGCCCGGTTCGGTATTTCGGTGGCGGAACAACCTCTTACCCCGGATGGCGATTTGATGTTGCGGGCGTATCTGCATTGGGGAGAGGCGTGTCCTGACCACTTATTGGGCGATTGGTCATTCGCCGTGTGGAAACCACAGGAACGGCGTTTGTTCATCGCCCGCGACCACCATGGGAACACTTCCATTTACTATTTTGCCAACCGTGATTTTTGTGCGTTTGCGTCATCCAAAAAAGCGTTGCTGGTATTGTCGGATATTCCCCAAAAGCTGAATGAATTTCGACTGGCACAAATTCTGACCGCGTGGCACGGTGACGGCATTGAAACAACCCATCAAGACATCTACCGGCTGCCCCCCGCACACACACTGATTGTCACCCCGGATACCGTAACGCCCCAGCGCTACTGGTATCTGGAAGATACACCACTTTTGCATTATAAGCGGCGCGAAGATTATGTGGAAGGGTTGCGGGAAGTGCTCACCGAAGCGGTTCGGTGCCGGTTACGAAGTTACCGTCCGGTGGCAACCACGTTGAGCGGAGGGCTTGATTCCGGCACTGTGTCGGTTATTGCCGCAGAATTGTTGGGGCAAGCGGGGAAACGTCTGCCGGCACTCAGTTCCGTGCCGTTATACCCCGTTGACGGCGCTGTTGACCGCACCCGTTTCGGCGACGAAACCCCGTATATCCGGGCTACCGCGGCGGCATCCGGCAATATTGACGTGACATATCTGCGCTCGGAAAATGTTAGCCCGTTGCAGGGTATTCGCCGTTCGCTGGAAATCCACGATGCACCCGGTCACGCTGCCGGAAATCTGTACTGGATTGTGGATTTAATGCGGGCCGTTCAAGCACAAGGGTTCGGGCAATTCCAAACAGGTACAGACGGTCATGGGAATACTTCGTTGACGGGACGGACGGGATTG
>CAZMXX010000189.1:0-7604 GCA_964570315.1 uncultured Anaerolineaceae bacterium
CCTGCGTGATGACACACAGGTTCGCCAGTCTCACTCGTTCAGGTACGCTGCAATCGATGCATTAATACCCAGCTCCCGGATAACGGTGGAGTCGCCGTTGCCGCCTACTGGCTTTCGCGTTGGGGGCAAAACTCCCGGGACCATTCGCGTTTGGCACACGTACCGACTTCACACCCACCGCCGGCTCTCTGAACGCTGCTTCAAACGTTACTTTTCCCGTTCGCAGTCTTTGAATCTCAGTTGGCAAGACTCTATCACAGTGCGGACGATTTGTCAAACGGAATTTTTGGGGGTGATTGGCGGTTGGGTGATTGGTCATTGGTTAATTGGAGATTGGAAATGCAGAAGTATGTAATACGTGACACGCAATAACAAATCTCCAATTATCCAACCGCTAATCGCCAATCCCCAATATCTGTCCGACAAACGCCGCCGCCGTGTCCGCGCCGTTGGGCTGGGCGTGATTGGGGCGCGGCAACGCCAACAATTCGGGGACTTTTGCCACCCACGCCCCCGATTGAAACTCGGCGGGCGAAATGGGCAGTCCCGCCATATGCCGTTCCACAAAATCCACCAGCACCGCCGATTCCACAAAATTGTCGCGGGTGACGTAGCCGTATGGGATTTTGGCGTGATAAACTTCCGACAGCGTGCTGTAGCCCACTTTGCCCACCACCGCGTCACTGGCATTAATCATATCGGGATGAAAAAACGGCGAAGAATGGGGCAAAAGTACCAGATTGTCCCGCCGCTCCATTTCCCCATCCACCCCGCCGGGGACGATGAAATACACGTCCGGGTGCGCCGCCAACCGGCGCAGAAAGGTGTAATCCCAATGCGTGCCGCCCATCGTGAGCAGAATGGTCGCCGCAGCGGCGGGGATGCCCAACGCCCGCCGAATCTCCGCATGCGATTGCCGGGGCGCGCGGCTCATCGGCGGCACGGTGAGGTCGGCGGCGGGACGGGAGTCGCACAGCGGCTCGGTCTGGATGAGGTAATCCGCTTCCGCGAAAACTTTTTTCAGGTACGCAATGTGTTTCGCCAACCCCGGCGATTGCCCCACATACCCGGCATAAATCCAATCCCACGTAAAATTTTCCACCAGCACCGAAGGGATGCCCACCGCCTGCGCCACCGCAATCCCCATCGGCGCGATGTCGCACAGCACCAATTCGACGCGGTTTTGCCGCATCCCGTGCATCAGCGTGCCGACGCAATCGGTGCAGAAGGGCAACATTTCATCGAGTTTCCGCACCGTGGCATCCAAATCTTCGGTGAGCGAGTTGGTTTGCACCACCCCAACATCCGTTTCATAGGGATGATAATCGAAATGCCCCGCCAGCGTGTGGTCAAAAAACCATTGCGGCACGGTGGTATAAAGGTGAAAATGAATGGACGGCTCGCGCTTCAACAGCGCCGCCATCAGCGCCGAAGCACGGGCAGCGTGCCCAAAGCCATGCGGGGTGATAAAATATGCGATGTGAATCATAGATGCGAGTCTCCGATGCCGCGTCGTCGCCGAATAGTACCATGGTCACAGAAAATCAGCGGAGGGAAGTTGACGAGTCGGCATTTTTTGTGTATTATTGTTAAGTAGTTATGGTAACTTTCTCAATGTGAGTATTTATGGCTGCCGCTACCCGTCGGAAGAAAAAGCTGGATTTTCCAATTATGCAGTTCCTTGCCGTGCTGACTGTCAGTATGGTTTTGTTTCTGCTGTTTGGCTTCACCCATCGGGCGGCATTGAACTATCGCGTTCAGCAGCGAAAAGCCCACTTGGAACAACAATATATGTTGCTGGTGCAGGAAAATGCACAATTGACCCGACGATTTCAGGAAGTGCAGACCGACGCCTATGTTGAACAACTGGCGCGGCGAGAGTTGCGCTGGAGCCGTCCCGGCGAAAAAATGGTGGTCATCGTCGCCCCGCCGCAAGCGGGTGCGATTTCCACCGGACGCCCCGAAACGTCATCCGCCCCCGTCCCTGTACCGGAAACATCCGCCCCCCCCACCATCGAGCCGCTTGACCGCTGGCTGGAACTCTTCTTCCCCACCGAACCTTAATCCGCTGCAAAGACAATCTCCCCATTGAAAATGGTCATCCACACGGTGGTATCCGCCAGCTGCATCGGGTCGATGGCGAAAATATCCTGCGCCAAAACCACCAAATCCGCCCATTTTCCCGGCTCAATGCGCCCCTGTTTCTCCGACAGCCCCACCGCCGCCGCATTCGCCTGCGTGTATGCGTCCACCGCCTGCGCCACCGAGAGACACTCGGCGGGGAAATAGCCCCCGTTGGGCGTGCCGTCGGGCTTCCGGCGGTTGACCGCCGCGTGAATGCCGAGCCACGGGTTGGGGTCGGCAACGGGCGTATCCGAACCAAACGCCAGCCGCGCCCCACTGTCCAACAGACGCTTGAACGGGAACGCATGCTCGCTGCGCGCGCCCCAAACCACATCCATTTTGGCAATATCATCGAGTAGATGCACCGGCTGCACGGACACTGTCACCCCCAAACGGGCGAAACGGGGTATATCATCGGGATGCAGCAATTGCGCATGCTCAATTCTGTGCGGAAAATGCGGCGCGGGCGCAACGGTGGCAGTTTCCGCCAGAATATCGAGCACCTCCCGGTTGGCGCGGTCGCCGATGGCATGCACCGACACCCCCCAACCGTGCGCGCTCGCGTCCCGCGTCACGGCGGCGATGGTCTCCGGCGGCATTGCCGCCATCCCCGTTTCGGCGGCGTCTTCATACGGGTGCAGCATCCACGCGGTATGCGCCCCCATCGAACCGTCGCTGAACATTTTCACAAAACCGAAGCGGAGCATCTCCGACCCGAAACCGGGTTGCAGCCCCAAATCAATCGCTTTGGGCAAGTCCGAATAATGGATATTGCCGGTGATGCGCAACTTCAACCGCCCCTCCCGGTCAAGGGATTGCAGGGCGCGCCAACTGTGCCGACTCTCGCTCCCCGCCATCATCCGCTGGTCATGCACGCCGGTGATGCCCAGACGATGCAGCGCGGCAATCCCGTCGAGCAGCGCCGCCTGCGCCGTGTCATCATCCGTTTTGGGCAGATGACGGCTCACCAAATCAATCGCCAGTTCCTTCAAAATGCCGGTGGGCTTCCCCGCATCGTCGCGGTCAATCACCCCGCCGACGGGGTCGCGGCGGGTGGTGGCGATACCGGCAATGTCGAGCGCGCGGCTGTTCACCACCGCCGCGTGCAGGTCGGCACGCCAGAAAATGACGGGATGTTCGGTCGTCACAGCATCCAAATCAGCGCGGGTGGGCATTTTCGGGGGCGACCATTCGCTCTCGTTCCAACCGCTCCCTTTTATCCACTGCCCGGCGGGGGTGCACGCCGCCCGTTCCGCCAGCCGGTGCTGTAAATCGTCCAATGAATTTGCACCCGCCAAATTCACATCGAGCCGCCCCAACGCCCATTTGAAAAGATGGATATGCCCATCGGTGATGCCGGGCAGCACCCGCCGTCCATTCAGGTCAATTTCACGGGTGGCAGGCGTTTTCAAACGGCGAATATCGGCATCACTGCCCACCGCCCGAATCTTCCCGTCACCAATGGCGATGGCAGTGGCGGGTTGTGGGGCGTAAATTTTTCCATTGAAAAGGATGATGTTCGGCATTATTTCTCCAGCGTTTTACAGTCCCGAAAATAAACGGCGGATGGAATGTTCCGCGAAGATGACCCGCCGCGTGCCGGTTGAACCGCGCAACATAATCGAATAGGTCTCCGCGCGGTCTCCAAAATAGCTCACCCCATTGAGCAGTGGTCCATTAGTGATGCCCGTGGCGACAAAAAAGACATCATCGCTGGCGACCAAATCGTGTTCGGTGTAAATTTTGGCGGTGTCCAATCCGGCGGCGGCGATATCCTCCCGCTCATGGTCACTTTGGGGCGCGAGCCGCGCCAGCATTGCCCCGCCGAGCGCGCGAGCGGCACACGCCGCCATAATCCCCTCCGCCGCTCCGCCGACGCCCATCAGCACATCCCCGCCCACATCGGGCTGAAGGGCGAGCAAGCCACCGGCAATATCGCCATCCCCGCGCAACCAAACCCGCGCCCCCGCCGCGCGAATTTCCTCCACCAAATCTTTGTGGCGGTCGCGTTCCAGCATGAAAACAATTAAATCGCGGATGGGCTTGTTTTTGAGGCGGGAAATCAACGCGAGCGTCCACGCGGCGGGCGCGTCCAGCGTTTCGGGGACAAGTTTGTCGCCCACTTCGCGGTCAACCACAATTTTTTCCATATATGCCGCCGGCGCCACACGCTGCATCGAACCGGCGGGCGCAACCGCCGCTACTGCCAGCACTCCCGACCGCCCATGCATCAGCAGGCGTGCCCCATCGATGGGGTCAACCATCACATCCATCTCCGGTCCATACCCCGTGCCGACCTTTCGCCCGCTGTCCAACGGGGAATGTCGCCCCAGCTTGCTTTCTTCGCCCAGCACAATCCGCCCCTTCATATCCAGCGTATTGAGCGCCTGCAACATCGCTTCGGCGGCGGCGGCATCCGCTTCTTCCGGCTGTCCGCGTCCAATCCACCGTCCGGCAGTCAAAGCGGCGGCTTCTGTCACCCGAACCAAATCCAGCCCTAAGTTTCGAGGGGGGTGTTGCTGCTGTTCCATTTTTTCACCTCTCCATCCGTATCAACCGCTTCCCAAAGTCCTGCCGCTTCCCACGCCAACATCCCGCCCGACAAAATAACCACGTCCCGCCAACCCGCCACGCTCAATGCCTGCGCCGCGCGCACACTCCTCCGTCCGGTACGGCAGATGACCACCACCCGCGCGTCGTGCGGAATATCGGGGGGGGTGGTCAGCAATTTCCCCAACGGATACAGTTTTGCGTCCACGATATGCTGGCGCGCAAATTCTCTCGGTTCGCGCACGTCCAGCAATACCGGGGGATGTTCACTGTGCAATTCGGCGTCGAGTTGTTGCACGGTGATGGTGGGGAAATCTCGTGGGATATATTCCGGCAACGTGTCAATATCCAGCGGGTAAACTTGTTTCGGCAGATTTTGACACTCGCTGAAGACCTTCACTTCGCATTCATAAATGCAGATTGCTGGGTCTAAAACGTGATAGAAAATGTACGGAATGGCGGTATCATCCGTTAAAAAATGGTCGAGGCCCACATATTCATCGAAACGGGTGGTGCGCATAATTTCCATCACCGGCGGCTGGACGCGCACAAAAAACACATCGCCGCCAATGTCCCGATACGCCTGCACAATGCTCTCCAGCGCGTGAATCCCGCTGAAATCGCATTGGTTCACACTGCGCATGCGCAACAGCAGATAGCGCTGGTGGGGATGTTCCGCCATATGGGCGAAGATGGCATCTTCCACGTGATGCACCGCGCCAAAATACAAATCGCCCAGCACATCAATGGTTGCCAGTTGTGGACAAAATGGTCTGTCGGGCAAATATCCGAAGTGATGGAAGCCCACTTCCGGCACAACGGGAACCACGCGCGGCACGCTCGATTTCATAATGTAAACGGCGAACGATAAAAATACCCCCAGCAGCACGGCAAATTCCATCCGCAGAAAGAGCGTGCCCAAAAAGGTTATCAGCATGATGACCGCATCTTCACGCGCGCCATTCCAAATCCGCCCGATTTCCGCGCGGTCAATCAACCCGTATGCCGCCAGCATCAACACCCCGGCAACTGCCGCACGGGGCAGAAAGGCGATGATGGGCGCAAAAGCGAAAATCGCCAGCACCACAAATCCCGCTGAGAAAATCGCGCTCATCCGCGTTTTCGAGCCGAGGCGCAAACTCACCGCCGAGCGCGAAAACGACCCCGCGCCGGGATAGCCGGAGAAGAAGCCAATCATAATGTTGGCAATCCCCTGCCCGATGAATTCCTGATTGCTGTCGGTGCGTTGTCCCGTCTGCGCCGCCAGCGAGCGGGCAATCGCGGTGTCGGACACCAGGCTGATGGTTCCCACCGCCAGCGCACCGGTGGAGAGATTCGCGACGGTGCTGAGGCTGAAATTTTCCCACAACGGCGCGAGCGGCGGCAATTGTTTGGGCAAATCGCCCACCACCGCCACCCCCAGATTATCCCAGTGGAGCAGCGCTCCCACCACCGACGCGATGACCAGCACAAACGGCATCCCCGGTATGTTCGGCTTGATTCTTCGCCATAACAGCAGAAAAATCACTGTGGAAAAACCGATTGCCGCCGTGAGGGGATGGGTGTTCGGTAAATTATCCACCGCGCGCGCAATGGTTTCCACCAAACTGCGGCTGGAATAGCTCAGCCCGAAAAAATACCGGATTTGGCTGGCGGCGATGAGTACCCCCGCCCCGGCGGTGAACCCGACAATCACCGAGCGCGACACAAAATTCACCAGCGCCCCCAACCGCGCCACCCCCAACACCAGTTGGAAAAACCCGACCATCACCGCCAGAATACCCGCCGCCAGCAGATAATTTTGCGTGCCGGGCACGGCAATTTCCAGCAACACGGCAAAAACCAGCAACGACACCGGATTGTTTGTGCCGGTGTGCAGTTGATTGCTCGACCCCCACAGCGCGCCGAACAACGCCCCGACGATGGCGGTATACAGTCCGGTCGTCGGCGGCAATTCCGCAAGCAGTGCGGCGGCGATGCTCTGCGGCAGCACAATAATCGCCAGCGTGAAACCGGCGAGCAAGTCCGGTCGCAAATATTGCAGCTTGTAATCACGAAACAGCGCAATCGGCTGGGCAAAATATCGGGACAACTGCCACATACTTTTATTGAGATTGAGGTTCCAATTTTGTTGAACTGTTTTTTGAGATTGCATAATGGGCGGTGGTCGTGCTCAAGTTATTGGACGCTGATGAAATTATTGTACCATGATTATGACTCTACTGAAAAAATGTCTATTTTTCACCACCGAGATTTTCAGGTTCGGGCATACGCCAAATGCAATGGCGGCAAAGTATCGGGGTGTGTTTCAATTTTCAGGCAACCTTTAACCCGGAAATGGGTAGTTTGTTTTGCGTGGGGACAGAGCAATGCTCTGTCCCTACCGGTGAATGATTTCCATCAGTCAATTTGAACCACCACCCAAAAGGGAGACCACCAGTTTGGTCGTCTCCCCGTTGCATGTTGTGAGTCGTCACCGCGCCGAAATGAACCGCAAAGTCGCAAAGCAAGCCAAGTTTTTCTTTGTTTCCCACTTTTTTGCTTTGAGGTAAATGAAACTTTTGTGTTGTGTTATTTTCAGCCACGGATTAACACGAATTTTCACGAATTTCAGCCTAAAATTTGTGAAATCCGTGAAAATTCGTGGCTAAAACTCGTCCAAACAAAAAGCTTCAACAAGTTCTTTGTGACCTTAGCGGCTTCGCGGTGAATTCAACGTCTATCTCGCAACAACACCCAAAAGGGAGACCACCCGTTTTAAGCCTTGAATTTTAATTCGAGGCGAAACCCCCTCAATTCCGCCTAAAGGTGGAAACGCACCAAAGTACCACGGGGGTATTGAAAATCGGCGGTAGATAGCATATACTACAAACATATAACTCATGTTACGCACGAGGGCGGTGAGAATATGGTAAAATAAGATCAAGGAG
>CAZMXX010000190.1:0-7561 GCA_964570315.1 uncultured Anaerolineaceae bacterium
TTTGCGGCGACAGTCACACCGCCACGCACGGCGCATTCGGCGCGCTGGCATTCGGTATCGGTACCAGCGAAATCGAACACGTGCTGGCGACGCAATCGCTGTTGCAGCAGAAACCGAAATCAATGGAAATTCGGGTGGATGGCACACTGCAACCCGGCGTGACGGCGAAGGACATCATTCTGGCAATCATCGCCCGCATCGGCATCGGTGGCGGTACGGGATATGTGGTTGAATACACCGGCAGCGCCATCCGCAATTTGAGTATGGAAGAGCGGATGACCGTCTGCAATATGTCCATCGAAGGGGGCGCGCGCGCCGGGATGGTTGCGCCGGATGAGATTACCTTCGAGTTTCTGGCGAACCGTCCCCTTTCCCCGCGCGGCGCGGCGTGGGATGCCGCGCTGGCGCAGTGGCGGCAACTCCGCACCGATGACGGCGCGCAGTATGACCATACCATCTCCCTGAATGCCGACGACCTGACCCCGATGATAACCTACGGCACGAATCCCGGTATGGGGATGAAAATCACTGATGCCATCCCCGACCCGGCGGACATCGCCGATGTCAGCGCACGGCAATCGTTGCAAAAGGCGTTGGATTACATGGATTTACAGCCCGGCAAACCGCTGCTCGGTCATCCGGTGGATGTGGTCTTTTTGGGCAGTTGCACCAACTCCCGTTTGCATGATTTGCGGCAGGCGGCATCGGTGATGAAAGGACGAAAGGTCGCCCCCGGCGTGCGGATGCTGGTTGTGCCCGGCTCGCAGCGGGTGAAAATGCAGGCGGAAGCGGAAGGGCTGGATAAAATTTTCATCGAAACGGGCGCAGAGTGGCGCGAAAGCGGGTGCAGTATGTGCATCGCCATGAATGGCGACCAACTTTCACCGGGGCAATACGCCGTGTCCACCAGCAACCGCAACTTTGAGGGGCGGCAGGGTTCCGGCGGACGAACCTTTCTCGCCAGCCCGCTCACCGCCGCTGCCAGCGCCATCGAAGGCGCAGTGGCGGACGTGAGAACAATTATCAATGAATAATGAACAATGAACAATGCAACGCGAATCGTGACCCCTGCAACTTTGCAACCCTGCAACTCTGCAACTTTGCAACCTTGAAACCTTGAACCGAGAACTAAAAACTATGAACCCATTAACCACCTTTACCGGAAAAATCGTATCCATCCCCACCGAGAATATCGATACCGACCAGATCATTCCGGCGCAATTTTTGAAAGTCACCGATAAAAACGGCTTGGGGAAAAATCTCTTTTTCAACTGGCGCTATCTGCCCGACGGCTCGCCCAATCCCGATTTTGTGCTGAACCGGGCGCAATCGCAGGGGGCGCAGATTCTTGTGGCGGGCGACAATTTCGGCTGTGGCTCAAGCCGCGAGCACGCCCCGTGGGCGTTGGCGGCATACGGCTTTCGGGTGCTCATCAGCACCGGATTTGCCGATATTTTCCGCAATAACTCGCTGAAAAACGGACTGCTGCCCGTCATTGTGGATAAAGACACCCACCGTCAACTGCAATCGCTGGCGGAAGAAGATCCGGAGACGCGCGTCACCATCAACCTGCCCGACCAAACGCTCACCCTGCCCGACGGGCGCACAGTCAATTTCCCCATTGATGCCTTCAGCAAACATTGCCTCGTTCACGGCATCGACCAACTCGGCTACCTGCGCGAACACCTTTCGGCGATTGAAAAATACGAACAATCACACCCGCAACGGGTGAAAACAATCTGAAACGTAAAACGTGAAACGTGAAACGTAAAACGTGTTGCGTGATTTCACGCATCACGTATTACGCAATGCGAAAGAGGTACTTATGACCCGAAAAATCCTGCTTTACGATACCACCCTCCGTGACGGCACGCAGCGCGAAGGTATTTCCTATTCCAGCGATGATAAATTGAAGATTGCCCGCAAGCTCGATGAGCTGGGCGTGCATTATATTGAAGGCGGGTGGCCCGGCTCGAACCCCAAAGACGCGGAATTTTTCGAGCGGGTGAAATCGTTGGATTTGAAACACGCCAAAATTGCCGCCTTCGGCAGCACCCGCTACAAAAACACCACTTGCGAACAGGATGCCAATATTCAAGCATTGCTGGCGGCGGAGACGCCGGTGGTGACGCTGGTGGGCAAAACGTGGGATTTGCACGTGCATAAAGTGCTCGAAGCCGACCCGGAAGAAAATCTGGCGATGATTCAGGAAAGTGTGGCATATTTCAAACGGGTGGGCAAAGAGGTTGTTTATGATGCCGAACACTTTTTCGATGGCTATAAAGCCAATCCCGAATACGCGCTGATGACCGTGCAGGTGGCGGCGGACGCGGGCGCGGATTCCATCTGCTTGTGCGATACCAACGGCGGCACGATGCCGTGGGAAATTGCGGACATCATCAAAGCCGTGCAAGCGCGCATCAGCACCCCGTTGGCGATTCACACGCACGATGACGGCGGTTGCGCGGTGGCGAATTCGCTGGTGGCGGTGGAAGCAGGGTGTGTGCAGGTGCAGGGAACCATCAACGGGTACGGGGAGCGGGTGGCGAATGCCAACCTCATCTCCATCATCCCCGATTTGCAGTTGAAAATGGGCTACGATGTGGTCACCCCGGCGCAGTTGCAAAACCTCACCACCGTATCGCACTATGTGGCAGAATTGGCGAACCTGCCCCCCGATGACCATCAGCCTTTTGTGGGGCGCAGCGCCTTCGCCCATAAAGGGGGCATTCACGTGGCAGCGGTGCTCAAAGCGGAAGAGAGCTATCAGCACATTGACCCGGCGCTGGTGGGTAACAAAAAACGCGCTGTCGTCTCCGAACTCTCCGGCAAGGGCAATCTCCTTTTTCAGGCACAAAAACGGGGCATCAACGTGGGCAAAGCCGAAGCGAAAGCCGTTTTGCAGCAAATCAAACAGTTGGAACATGAAGGCTTCGCGTTTGAAACCGCCAACGCCTCGGTGGATATCATGCTGATGCGCACCCGTCCCGATTACAAGCCGCCGTTTGAGCTGGTAGACTATATGGTCACCGTGGAACACCGCGACAAGCGCGGGCTTTTCTCGGAAGCGATGGTGAAGGTGCGGGTGAACGGCGAAATCAAACACACCGCCGCCGAGGGGAATGGTCCCGTCAACGCGCTGAACAAAGCTTTGCGCAAAGCGCTGTATGAGGTGTATCCTAACCTCCAGCGCGTTCATTTAACCGATTACAAAGTTCGCATTCTGGATAGCGACAAAGGGACTGCCGCCACCACCCGCGTGCTGATTGATTTCAGCGACGGCGCACACCATTGGACAACCGTCGGCGCGCATCCGAACATCATTGACGCCAGTTGGCGCGCCATTTCCGACAGTATGGAATACGCGCTGGCGAAACAATTGAAAAAGCAAGGTGTAGGAAGCAGGAAGTAGGGACGAGCCCAAACATACCCTATACTCCTTGCTTCTTGCTCCATACTCTGAAAGGACACCATGCAAGCAAAAATCACCCTCCTGCCCGGCGACGGCATCGGTCCCGAAGTGGTGACCGAAGGCGTGAAAGTGCTCAACGCCATCGCCGAGAAATTCGACCACGATTTTTCATTTGAAACCGCGCTCATCGGCGGGATAGCCATTGACGAAACGGGCAATCCTCTGCCGGATGAAACCGTCGCCGCCGCCAAAAACGCCGATGCGGTCTTGCTCGGCGCGGTGGGCGGACCCAAATGGAGCGACCCCACTGCCGCTGTCCGCCCGGAACAGGGTTTGCTCAAAATTCGGAAGGAACTGGGGCTGTTCGCCAACGTGCGCCCCGTCAAAATTTATCCCGCGCTGGCAACCGCCTCCACGCTGAAACCGGAAGTGATTGCCGGCGTGGATATGGTCATCGTCCGCGAATTGACCGGCGGGCTGTATTTCGGCAAACCGCAGGGACGCGAGCAGAACGGCAACGGGCGCTCGGCGGTGGACACCCTGCGCTACTCCGAAGGGGAAATCGAGCGGCTGGTGCGCGTCGGGTTTGAGTTGGCGCGCGGGCGGCGCAAAAAACTCACCAGCGTGGACAAAGCCAACGTGCTGGCGTCGAGCCGGTTGTGGCGCGAAATTGCGCACGAAGTGCGCCGGGATTATCCTGATGTGGCATACGAGGATTTGCTGGTGGATGCGTGTTCGATGCACCTCATCCGCCGCCCCGCCGATTTTGATGTGATTGTCACCGAAAATATGTTTGGGGATATTCTCAGCGACGAAGCCAGCATGCTGGCGGGTTCAATGGGCATGTTGCCGTCGGCATCGCTGGCGGAGGGGGCAAAAGGGCTGTACGAGCCGATTCACGGCTCCGCGCCCGACATCGCCGGGCAGGGTATCGCCAATCCGCTGGCAACCATTCTCAGTTGCGCTATGTTGCTGCGCACCAGCCTGAATTTGCCGGACGAAGCCGCACTCATCGAGCAGACGGTGGATGTTTTTTTGGCGGAAGGGTATCGCACGCCCGATTTGGCGTACCACGGCGAGCCGACGCTCGGCACGGCGGCAGTCGGCGATTTCATCGCGCAGGGGATTTTGAACGGTTAATTGGAGATGGGAGATTGGTTGAAGCGTGGTGCGTGTTGCGTAAAACGCTGAATGCTGACCGCTGAAAACTGACCACTGACAACTGAAAACTATTTCACCAACGCCGCAACTGCCAGCGTCAGCCCGCTGACCAGTCCGATGCCCAGCAACAGATAGATGGTGGCAACCACAATCACCGCGGTTGTCCACACGGCGCGTCGCACCGACCGGTGCCAGCGGTACAGCGGCGGAACCGAAACTCGAAAACTCGTCATATTCAATGGAACTTGCATAGGTCCTCTCCCCATTATGAGTGCGCGTTTATACAAACAGTATATCAAAAAAATTGTGTGTTGTGCATAAAGATTCCGTAAAAATTAACGAGTTTTCCTTAAAATTTTTGTGGCGTTTGTTGGTATTTGTGGCGGCAATGCCGTTGCTCTATTATGGCGCGTATTTTTTGCTGCGCGGCGAAACGCCCGCCAACCCGCAGGTGATTGCCCATCGTGGCGGCACGGTCGGCACGCCGGAAAATACGCTGGCGGCATTTGAAAACGCCATCGCGCTGGGGGTGGATTGGCTGGAAATGGATGTGCAGCGCACCCGCGACGGCGTGTTGGTGGTCATCCACGATACCACGGTTGACCGCACCACCGACGGCATGGGGCGCGTCGGCGAGTTGACGCTGGCGCAGCTCCGCGCGCTGGACGCGGGCGGGGGCGAGCGCATCCCCACTTTCGCGGAAGTCATCGCGCTGGCGAAAACGGCGGGGGTGAAAATTCTGCCGGAAGCGAAATCACCGCAATTGTACCCCGGATTGGGCGCGGAAATGGCGGCAATGCTCACCGAAGCCGGATACGTGCAAAATTCGGCGGTGCAGTCGTTCCGCGCGGCGGCGCTGGCAGATGTTCACGCCGCCAATCCCGACCTTCAATTGTGCCGGTTGTACGGGCGCAAAACCTTCAGTCTGCGCGACCCGCAACCCGCCGCCGCGAAAATTCTGTGTCCGCCGGCGTTGCCCGTGCTGGTCAACCCGTGGATGGTCAGACAAGCGCACGCCGACGGGCGTCGGATTTTCGTCTGGCTCGGTGATTTGGAAAACCCCGTCACCCTGCGCCTGCTGTCGGCAATCGGCGTGGACGGGTTGATTGTCAACGACCCGGCGCAATTGCTGGAAATCGTCGGGCGGTGAAATTACGAATTACGAATTACGAATTACGAAAAGTTTCAAAAAAGGAGAACCAATTATGCGCAGCGACATCATCAAAAAAGGATTTGAGCGCGCGCCGCACCGCAGTTTATTGCGCGCCACCGGCGTCATCAAAAGCGAGGACGATTGGGGCAAACCGTTCATCGCCATCGCCAACAGCTACCTCGACATCGTGCCCGGTCACGTCCATTTGAACGAATTCGGCGAAGTGGTGCGCCAGGCGGTGCGCGAAGCGGGCGGCGTGCCCTTTATGTTCAACACCATCGGGGTGGATGACGGCATTGCGATGGGGCATTTCGGGATGAAATATTCCCTCCCCAGCCGGGAAATCATCGCCGATTCAGTGGAAACGATGGTCGCCGCACACCAGTTCGACGGTCTCATCTGCATTCCCAACTGCGATAAAATTGTGCCCGGTATGCTGATGGCGGCAATGCGACTCAACGTCCCCACCATTTTCATCAGCGGCGGACCGATGGCGGCGGGAAAGTTGGAATCGGGCGAAGTGGTTGACCTCATCAGCGTCTTTGAGGGCGTGGGGGCGTATCAGCGCGGCACCATTGACGATGAGCGGCTGCTGGCGCTGGAGATGAACGGCTGTCCCACCTGCGGCTCGTGTTCGGGGATGTTCACCGCCAACAGCATGAATTGTCTCACTGAGGCGTTGGGGATGGGCTTGCCCGGCAATGGCACCATTTTGGCAATCGACCCCCGCCGTGAAGAATTGGCGAAAGCTGCGGGGCGGCAAATTATGACCTTGATTGAGCGGGACATCAAACCGCTGGATATTGTCAACGAAAATGCCATAGATAACGCTTTAATGCTCGATATGGCGATGGGCGGGAGTACCAACACCGTGCTGCACACGCTCGCCATTGCGCAGGAAGCGGGGGTGGATTATCCGTTGCAGCGGTTGAATGAGCTTTCGCAGCGCGTGCCGAACCTGTGCAAAGTCAGTCCGTCGTCGCCGTACCATTTGGAAGATGTTGACCGCGCGGGCGGTATCAGCGCGATTTTGCACGAGTTGAGCCGCAAGCCGGACACCCTCCATCTCGACCAATTGACCGTCACCGGCAAAACACTGGGCGAAAATGTCGCCGAATGTGCCACGCGGGACGCGGCGGTCATCCGCCCGCTGGAAAATGCGTATAGCCAGACCGGCGGGTTGAGCATTCTGTTCGGCAATCTCGCGCCGCACGGCTCGGTGGTGAAAACGGCGGGCGTGTTGCCGCAAATGCTGCGCCATCGCGGACCCGCCAAAGTGTATGACAGCCACGACGAAGCCAACGCGGGCATTCTCTCCGGCGATGTGCAAGCGGGGGATGTGGTGGTGATTCGCTATGAAGGACCGAAGGGGGGACCCGGCATGCAGGAAATGCTTGCGCCGACCAGCAACATTATGGGGATGGGGCTGGGCGACAGCGTGGCGCTCATCACCGACGGGCGGTTCAGTGGCGGCACGCGCGGCGCGTGCATCGGGCACGTCAGCCCGGAAGCGGCGGAAGGGGGCACGATTGCTTTTGTACAGAACGGCGATTTGATTGACATTGACATTCCGGCGGGGAAAATCGAGTTACTGGTGGACGAGGCGGAACTCGCGCGGCGAAAATCGGCGTGGCAGGGCGCCCCGGAGCGGCATTTGACGGGCTGGCTGCGTCGGTATGCCAAAATGGCAACCAGCGCGGACAAAGGCGCGGTGCTGGAAATTTAGCGGGCATCGAACGGGGCGGCGAGTAAATAAATATAGGTACGAAGCAGTGTGCAAAGCCCATTAACCTTCTATGTTGCCGAGATATTCTATCCAAGGAAGTCATCAACTA
>CAZMXX010000191.1:0-7559 GCA_964570315.1 uncultured Anaerolineaceae bacterium
GCGACTTCCAGTCGCGGTTTCAAGCTACCGGCTTCCAGCCGGTAGTAGTTGACATTATGAAGGGCTTGGGGGAATTTGTCAAGAGTTTTGTAATTTTTCCACGGCTGTTGCGCGCGCATCCGGCTAGATTTTCTTTTCGATGAGCTTCGCCGTAACTTGGACGGCATTGGCAATAATTTTGCCGCACGTTTTTTTGCCCCCGGCAGCCGTGTATTTGAGCAAATCAACGCGGTTGGAAAGGTCGTACCTTGCGCCGAGTTCGGTTTCAAGGATGTCTGCGCAGGCGGTACTGCCATATTTTTCTTCAAACGCCCGGCAGAATTTGCGAGAGGGAGACAGTGAGGTGAGATAACCTCGCCAATCGCCCAAATCGTCTCTGCCGTACACCAACCCGATTGCCATCAGACAACCAACGACTGCCCCGCAGGTTTCTCCCCGCAAAGCGATGCCCGGAAAAGGGGTGAGCGCTTTGAGAATTTGACCGCCCTCCAAACTGAATTCTTCTTGGAGCGCAGCAAAAGCGGTCTGTGCGCAATTCTTCGATTGCGCAAGGGTTTTGTCCACACTTTCCGCCAGCCTGTTCGCTCTTTCATCTTGAGAGATGGTGGGTTTCATATTGAATGTGTCTCCTTTTTGTACGATTGTACAATTATGCCTCGGCGGGTAAAAACCGCGCAAAGGCGGCTTCAAACGCCGATTTTCGCTCGGTTGCATCGAAAAATGGAAGCCCGATGAGTTTGAAGGTTTGATTTTTATACGTTACACTTTTTTCAATTTCCGGCAGGAAGGCTTCTTCCCGGTCATTGGTTTTGAGCAAGCGGTTTCGTTTCGAGGCAATGAATAATTGATGGGTTGTTTGTTTGCCGCCATCTTCTTCGATTAAAAAAAGGACAAAATCCGGCGACATCGCCCGCCCGTCAGAAAAGCGATAGAGTTGAAAGAGTCCGGCGTTGCGCAAAAGGTAGATGGTTTGATAGCGTTTGTTCAGCTCGCCGATGGCGTTGTGGATGAATTTCACCAGCCATTTTTCTTCTGCCGAGCCGTAATTTTCATCATATATATACCAATCTTCTTGGGATAAATCGAGAAATAACGCCCGATTGCGCGGATTGCCCATCGGCATGCCCAATTCCGGGTCGCTGTTTCCATCAATGACCGGATGGAGGACTTTATCTTTGACGATATTTTTGATGGCGTGCGGGAAGAATTCCGTTGTGCCGATGTTGTCATCGGTGGCGATTGAAATTTCTTGGCTGAGGCGGGTGAGGACGTGGATGGCGGCGGCAAGTTTTTCTTCTGCGGTGAGGCTCTCAAGTTGCTCCACCGTGCCGTGAATTTCAACTTCAACCTGCCCGAGGCATTCTGCGCCGGTGATGAACCGGGTGATGGACGGCAGATGCGGGAAATAGCGCCGCAGATTGTTGAAACGATAAAAGGGCAATTGATTGATGGCTTTGCGGACGATGTGTGTGCCCAAATCCGGCAGCCGCAGGGTTTGTGCGACGGTAGCAGCGCGGTCGGGGGCGGGTGCGCCGAAGATGGCGGCGGAACGGGTGCGCCCGGTTCGCAGGCGGTAGCGGTGATGTTTGGTAATGGGCATATCGGTTAAACCGATGATGCGGGTTCGGGGATTGCGAATTTTTCGGTTGAGAAAGATGACCCCTTCGTTCCAAAAATCCGACTTTTTGAAGGAAGGTTTGACGGTGAGCCGGATTTCTTCGGTGCGGGGGGGTATCATCCCGGTTTTTACCAGCGCTTGACGCAGTTCCTGAATGTAGCGCGGATTGTGGGCGCTGTGATAGTGAAGCTCTTCCAGCACGCGCAGCTCGTGAGTGGGGTCGTCATCGAATTTGCGCCGGAAAAGCGGTTGCGAGCCGTTCAGCCGGAAGGGGCAATAGCGCGCCCCGCGCCCGATGAGCTGGGCTTCGGCGATGGTGGTTTTGCCGGGGTGTCCCCGTTTCGCGTCGCGGGTGTTGTAAAGGCGAACAATGTCGAACAGGTTGAGCACGTCCCAGCCTTCGTTGAGTTTATCGACAGCGAAGATGACGCGGATGGGGTTGTGACGGTCTTCCAGCGAGTTGACGAGCAGTTGTTTTTCCTCGCTGTCCGATTTTGAGTTGACCGACAAACAGTGTGCGGGCGAAAAATCGGCTTTCAATTCACGGACAAGATTTTCGAGAGTGATGCCCTCTTTTTCAAAATAGGCAAAAGCGCGCCGAATGATGGAGCCGCCGGCGCTATCTTTGATGGTTTGCAGTCGGGCGGGGGTCAGTTTGCGGATAGCCGTGTGAAATTCCGCCGCCATCGCCTCGGAATCGGCGATGATGCGGGACTTCATCAGGATAACCGGCTTGAGGTGCAGTCCGTGTTTTTCGGCAACTTTGCGGCGATATTGGCTGAGGAGGACGGCTTGCAGGGCGCGGTCAATCGGTTTCATGTCGGCTTGCAACACCTTGACATCTTTGGAATAGCCGGCTTGCCGGAATTTTTTGAGCGAATATTCATACAGAATTTTGTCCGCATATTTGGCACGGATGGCGGGGTGGTGGGTGTCAATGGTGGCGGTGAATTCCAGCAGAAGATTGTCGGCGTGGGCGGTAAAAATTTTGTTGACAGTATATTCCCACGTGCGCGCTTCTTCCGCCTCTGTTTTTCCCAGCCTGCTTTTGGTGAAGGCGTTGATGTGGTGCGCTTCGTCCGAAATGAGGACAATGCGCCGATTTTCAAAATCTTCGTAGGTGAGGGCGTTCTCGCGGGGGGCGTTGAGGCGGGTGTGCAACCCCTGAATGGTGGTGAAAATAAGGTTGATGCTGTTCGGCGCGGGGGTTTGGAAGTTGTCTACTTCCCGGAGGCGAACTTGTTGGGTTCCGAAAATGATTTGGGGCGCAAAAAGATATTTTGACGATAGCGGATTGAGGAAATTTTCGCGGGTTTTTTCGATGATGTTGGTGCTGTTGACGAAAAAGATGAAATTTCGATAACCCTGCCGGTACAGGTAGAGGATAGCCGCCGCCATGATGAGGGTTTTCCCGCTGCCGGTTGCCATATGAAAAAGAAGGTGAGGGTTTTGTTTGGGTCTGTCCGGGTACGTTTCCAGAAAAAAACAAAACCTGCCGAGCGCTTCTTTTTGATAGGGGCGCAGCGCGTAAGTTTCTCTGAGGTTGGCGCATATATATTCGGGGACGCGGCGCGGGAAAAAGTCAGCGCCATATGTCGCGGTTAAACCGTCGAATATTTCATGCAGTGGTTTGTTGTTCATAACCGAATTTTCTTTGCCGGATGATGTGCTATTTTTCAGCAGCATTCGCGATTCAACTTGCGAAACCATGCCGAGAATTTTTCCCGGCTCGTTTGGGAAACCTTTTCTTTGGTGATGCCTTTCTGCTCATCAATCTCCATCACTTTGATGACCAGCACTTTATCCCCGTGGGTTGTCCCTTTTTTGGCGTAATTCACCAGATAGAGCGTCGCGTTTAGGGCGTTTGCGGCGTTAAACAGCGCGATGAACTTTCGGGCATTTTTGTGCCAATATCGGTTTGGATGGGAGGTCCACGGGTTCACTTTTTGCGTTTCTTTGCATAAAAGGAACTCGAAAATGATGTAGCCCTTTTCGGGATGTTTTTGCAATCTGTCAAAGTTGATGGCGCACGTGACATCGCCCCGGAGCATTTCTTTGACAAAGGCAAAACCGCTTTCATCGTCTATGCCCAATGGCTTGCTTGAAATCATCTTTGTCTCCGATTTTGGTAGAAGGATGCATTTAGTTTTTTGTCGGCATCAGAAACGTGATAATCGAGGTCGTCTATTTCGGGATAATTGACGTAAGCGAAATTTTTATCCGGCAGTTCCAGCAAAATTCGCTTTTGGGTGTCGAGGTCTAAACGGGCGAATTCAGGGAAATTTTCTTCAAACGCCTCAATTTCCAATTGAAAGCTGAGGACGGCTTTTGCCTTCATTTCTGCCCAGATTGAACGAAGTTCGGACGTGGATTGCGCCGCTTTGATGCGGTCAATGTAGCGTTGATTCCAGGGCAGCAATTCACAATAGACAAAACTGCCGCCGCCCTGCCACCCCACTTGCCGAGAGACGCCGCCCGCATCGAAGGTTATCGTTCCGGTTGCCGGGTCTTTGCGCCCGATGACACGCCTTAAGCGTTCCAGCGAAATGGATTCAATGTAATCCATTTGTTCGATGGCGATATACTGCCGACGCATTTTATGCGCGACTGCCGCCGTGGTGTTGGAACCGGCGAAAAAATCGAGGACGATGTCCCCTTCGGCGGTCAGCCAGCTCAAAATTCTTTCGATGATTCGTTCATTCTTTTCGTGCTCGAATTTCGATTGGTGTCCGGACACGTTCAGGTCTGTCCAATTTTCGCTCAATAATATTTTGTCGCTGGGGGGGATATAGTGTTCCGGTTTGCCGGTTTTGCTCAGGCGCACCAGCTCAAAATCAGAATGGTCAAGAATGCCCAATTCTCGGATGTATTTTGAATAATATTCGTCAATAACGGCGTCGTCAACTTCCGTTGCGGATACCCCGTTTTTTTCGATGTAAGCGAGCAATGTCCGATAATTGTTCACCGCTCGATATGTCCGTTTTCTTGCCCAGCGCCATTGTCCGGTTTCAGGGGTCAGCCCGAACAATTCGTAGCGCATGGTGGGGCGGTCTGTGCCGCGCCAATGGTTGTTCCAGGCGCTTGCTTTTTTCCCCGCCAGCGTTTTGAACAGGTTGGGAATTTTCGTATCGCTTTTGCTGTAAAACAGGATGGTATCGTAACCGGCGTTCAGGCGGTCTACCATTGAAAACTGTTTTTGAAGGTTTTTTTGACCTTTTTTGACAATGATGGCATTTCTGAAGTTGTCTCTCCCGAAAATTTCATCACACAGAACTTTTAAGTACGCCAATTCCCGGTTATCAATTTGAATGAAAAGGAAACCGTCCGCGCTCAATAATGTTTTGGCAACTTCCAGCCGGTTTCTCATGAACGTCAACCATGTTGAATGGATGAATCTATCGTTGTATGAAAAGCTGTCATTTTCGGTGTTGTAGGGGGGGTCGATGTAGATTAATTTCACTCTGCCCGCGAATCGTTTTTTGAGGGAATGGAGTGCGAGCAGGTTGTTCCCTTTGATGACCAGATTGTCGGCGGGGCGAATCTCGGTCACGGGGTGTTCGCCGTCCGCATCATAGCGTCTGAAATTGGTGAGGATTTTCGGTTCAAAGAGGCGGTCAATTTCATCGGGCGCGAGAATTTCATTCCAAAAAACCTCGTCACGCTTGGCGTCTTCTTTGGTTTGCCCACCTTCCAGTACACAATCTTTGTAGGGCCAGGTCAACACAACTTCGCCGCGTTCCAGAAGATAATCGTCATTGACGGTTAAACCGATTTTGTTTTTGAAACGGGTGTAAGAATCGGGCAGAAAGGCTTTGTTGTTGACAAAACGCAGGAATTTTTCTTGGTCAAATACGAATATTCCATCTGCATCAGTGAAGAAATATTGTTTGAAACGGGGGTGCGAAAGGAGCAATCTGAGCAGCGTCGGGTCTTGTTTTAGGGTGTATTCGGTGACACGGTTTTTGAGGATGACGCCCGCCGCCACAAAGCGGGCATCTTGCGAGAGCAGGGTTTTGAGTTGTTCAAATAGGGTGTGTGCCATAAGAACCTCTGACGTTGCGAATTTTGGTGGTGGCTCAATCGTGTCACGCCCTAGATTTTAAGGGAGAATGGCGCGTATACACCAATCCCCATTTTGCAGGCGAATGGGGAATTTGTCAAGGTCAGGATTAGCTATCCGGTTATTTTTTTGACTCTCGTTTCCCCTCATTGTATAATCGTTATTAAGTTTACCAAAACTCCAAAAATTGGAGACAACCTAATAGATTGTTCCTATCCGGGCTATGCCTCAATTGTGAACGGCGACATTTCGATGTGCCACAACAATGTTCACCGCTTGGATTTCCCCCGAAGTTTGTCTGCCGGACGGCAGTTTTTGGCTATCAAAAGCTGTGCCTGTCCTGCCGCTTGTCTTGGTATGCAATCCCCTGCGCCGACAAATTCAAGATAGGTTTCATAATGCTGTTTGATGTAGTTTGGATTGACTACGCTGTTAATTCCCCGTTGGAGTGATTGATGACCCGACCCGTGCATTTATCTGTAAAAAACGTCTCCCTATCTTTTGGGGGCACAAAAGCGCTGCATAATGTGAATTTTGACGTTTATCAGGGGGAAATTCTGGCGATTATTGGACCCAACGGCGCCGGAAAAACCTCGATGTTGAATTGTATGACCGGTTTCTACCGCCCGGACGAAGGTTCCATCACCTTCGATGGGCACGAAATCACAACCACGCCCCCCAGCAAAATCGCCGGATTGGGCATTGCCCGCACTTTTCAAAATATTGCCCTTTATACCGGGTTGAGCACACTGGATAATATTATGGCTGCCCGGCACATTCATTTCAAATATGGTATGTGGCAAAGCATGCTCTATTGGGTGGGTGGGGCGTTGAAAGAGGAGATTGAACATCGCCGGCGCGTGGAGGAGATTATCTCTTTTCTGGAGATAGAGCATATTCGCAAAGCCACGGTCGGCGCACTCCCGCACGGATTGCGCAAACGGGTTGAGTTGGGGCGCGCGCTGGCGCTGGAATCGCGCCTGCTTTTGCTGGATGAGCCGATGACCGGCATGAATTTGGAAGAGAAAGAGGATATGGCGCGTTTCGTCCTCGATATTCATGAGCGCCAGCAGATGACCATTCTGCTGATTGAGCATGATATGGGGTTGGTCATGGACATCGCCGACCGCATTGTTGTGTTGGATTTCGGCGTGAAAATTGCTGAAGGAACCCCGGATGAAATCAAAAACAACCCGGAAGTGATTCGCGCCTATCTTGGACAAGAACACGAAATTTTAAACTGACCGCATACTTTCAAGGAGGATTGTATTTGTGACAAGCCCCCAAACTCTTCCGCAACATTGGTTGCAACGGGTAAAGCAATATCAAGGGACGGATAAAGTTGCCATCCGTCAAAAGGATTTGGGCATTTGGCAAGCCTTCACCTGGGACCAGGAGTATGAGCAGGTTCGGGATTTAAGTCTGGGGTTGGCGGCGCTGGGTTTGCAAGCGGGCGACAGGGTTGCCATTCTCGGAGACAATGATCGCCAATACCTCTGGGCGACCTTCGCCATTATGGCAGTTGGTGCGGTGGTCGTCGGTATTTTCACCGATGTGACCCCCAAAGAGGTGGCGTATCTGGTTTCCGACTCTGATGCCACCTTCATTTTTGCCGGTGACCAAGAACAGTGCGACAAGGTGCTGGACGTCAAAGAAGCACTCCCCAATTTGAAAAAAATCATCTATTGGGATGACCGGGGGATGTGGCACTATGACGACCCGCTTTTGATGGATTATCAGGCGGTACAGGCGTTGGGGAAGGATATTGCCGCTCAAAACCCCAGACAATTTGAGGACAGCATCGCTTCATTCACGGGGGAGGATTTGGCGATGTTTTGTTATACCTCCGGGACAACCGGCTTGCCCAAAGGGGCGCAGGTG
>CAZMXX010000192.1:0-7521 GCA_964570315.1 uncultured Anaerolineaceae bacterium
AGCCTTCTTTCCGGTTGTCTATTCGATTCTTAATGTGCGAAATTTAGGTTTAGAAATTTCCCTCATCATGAAAACAAATTGACAGTGCTCTTTCTGCGATACAATGTTCGGCACAGCATCATTTCTTGCGGCGGAGAATGACCACCAGCACAATGATGCCGACAATCAACGCGCCGGCGAAGAGTGCGCAAATCGCCAAGCCGAGCAGGACGCGCATCAGCGAGGAGGGAGCGGTCTCCTGCGTCTGTTCGGCGGCGGTGGACGGCGCAGGGGTCGGCGCAACGACGGATTCGCTCGCCGGGGTTGCCGTGGGGGCAACAACCGCGTCCGCCGGTTGGTTCTGCGGCGCATCCGACTCACTGCCGGGGAGCGGGGGCAAGCCCAAACTCGCGCGCCAGGCGTTGTCCAACCCGTGCATGTCCACTCCCAGCGCCTGCATCAAAGCTTTATCGTACAATTCCCCTTCCGAGAAAATCTGCAAAAGTTGATTCATCGCGTCGCCGCCGTAGGTGTCGATGATGAATTTCACCACCGCACCACTTTCACCATACGCCAAATTCGCCTTTTGCGGGTCGGCAGGGAATGAGCTGGAGAGGGTTTGCAGACTCATCAGCGTATTGTTGCGCACCGCATCATCAAACGAAACCCGAAACTGCGAGTCGAGCCGGTCGGGGTCTTCGTTATACACCGCCAGCCCTTCATCCAGCCAGCGCGGCAAATCGCCATAGGGGTTATCGGTTGCCTGATTGATGACCAGATGGGTGAGTTCATGGGTGGTGGCTTTCAGTCCCCAGCTCAAATTGCCGGGGGTGATGCCCAGCACCACCACGCCGAATTCGCCAAAAGCCTGTCCGCCTGTCCATTCCTGCGCCCCGACGGCAATGGCGTTCAGCAAATCTTCATGCGAGCCGTAAATGAAGATGCTCACCTGTTTTTCAACCGTCACCCCCACCGTATTTTCCAGCCGGTCTAACGCCACATTCGCTTGGTCGAACAAAGTTTGTCCAAAACTATCCCCGCCGCGATACCAATACAGCGAGACCCGTTCATTGCTGAGCGATTGAAAATCGTAGCGTTCATCCATATAACGGTATGATTGGCGGTCGGTTTTCAACGTTTCGCCGTTGACGTCGGTCAATTTCCACCAGTATTCCAGTTCCGTGCCGGGGGGGAAATAGGTTGCGGTTTGATTGATGGTAAAGCTGGCGTCCACGGTGGTGCCGGGCGAAAATTGGGCGGCGGCGCGCGTGGTTGCCGGTTTCCCCGCCACGCGGTAGAAGAATTCCACCTCGGTGATTTCTGCCGGTCCGGTAGCGTAAATTTTGGCGGTGATATTATTTCTGAATTCACTGGTGATGGATTCCTGCTGAACCGTTATCGGCGCTTGCGCCCACACCGGCAGGGTCATCATCAGCAACAATAACCCAATAATTAGGGATAATCTTTTCATACGCGATTCCTCTACGGGTAAAAATAACCCCTCGCCGGTGGCAAGGGGTTTTTGGGGCGAGCAGGGGAGCTTATTCAACCAAGTTGCCCGGTTCGGGCAGCGCGTCCACGGCTGTGTCGCGCCATTTGTCGCCTTCTTCAATCAACATCACGGGGATGTCTTCTTTGATGGGGTACTTCCGCCCGCAATCGCTTTCGGTGCAGACCAACCACTTTCCGTCGCGCACCAATTCCAGCCGACCGGGGTCATCGCCGGGTTTGCGAGTTTCGCCACTGACGCAGTACGGGCATCGTAAAATTTCAAGCAAATCTGTAGAAACTGCCATAATTCTCCTCACAGTGTAAAATTGCAATCATTAACCTTCAATAGTATAGCACAAGCCCATTTTGGCGTGAAATCAGCACCGGCAATTCAGACGCACACCGCCCCGCCGTTTTTGCGAATCCGTCTCCCCTATGCTACACTTGCCCGTTGGAAATAACTATCTCACACGCCTTTGGCAAGAACTCTGTGCCCGATACCGGGTGTTCAACAAAGGCGAAGGACTAACGGAGGAAATATGGCTCAACATGTCGTCCCTATGAAATCCCTGCTTGAAGCAGGCGTCCATTTTGGACATCGTACCCCGCGCTGGAACCCGAAAATGCGCCCCTACATTTTCACGCAGCGCAACGGAATCCACATCCTTGACTTGCAACAAACGCTCCGCGCCGTAGACAAAGCGTATCAATTGGTAGTCGATACGGTTGCCAACGGCGGCACGATTCTGTTTGTCGGCACCAAACGTCAGGCGCAAGACAGCATCCAACAGGAAGCTGAACGCTGTGGCATGCCGTATGTGACCCAACGCTGGTTGGGTGGCACGCTCACCAACTGGCGCACCATCCGCCAACGGATTGATTACCTGCTGAAGCTGGAAAAACAGCAGGCTCGCGGTGAATTCAGCCGGTTGGTGAAAAAAGAAGCCCTGTCGAAAGAAAAAGAAATCACCCGGCTGAACCGTCGCCTCGGCGGGTTGAAAAACATGACCCGCCTGCCAAACCTGCTCTTCATCGCCGACATCCGCCGCGAAAGCATCGCCGTGCAGGAAGCCAACACGCTGGGCATCCCCATTTTGGCAATGGTTGACACCAACTGCGACCCCGACCCCATTGATTACATCATCCCTTCCAATGATGACGCCATTCGCGCCATCCGGCTGATGGTGACCAAAATGGCAGACGCCGTCATCGAAGGCAAAGCCATCCAAGCCGCAGAAGAAGCAGAAGTTGAAGAAGCGGAAACAACGGGCGACGAAGATTTGTCCCGCTACCTCGGACCGAGCACGCTGGCGAAGATTCAGGCGGCGACCACCGAAGAACCCAAAGAACCCGAAGCAACCGCAGAACCGGCAGCCGCAGAACCGACCAAACCGGCTGAAGCGCCTGAAGCCCCTGCGGAAGAAACCGCTGAAGAGACCACCGAAGCATAATTAAACCACTTTGAAATTTTAGGAGGAACATCTTCATGGCTATCACCACAGCTATGATTAAAGAATTACGCGAAGCGACCGGCGCCGGCATTTTAGATTCAAAAAAAGCGTTGGAAGCGAATGACGGCAATTTAGACAAAGCCATTGAATACCTGCGCGAAAAAGGGTTGGCAAAAGCCGCCAAAAAAGCGAGCCGCGCCGCCAATGAAGGCGTTGTGGTTGCCAAAGTGGATGGAAAATCCGCCGCACTGGTTGCCGTAAACTGCGAAACCGACTTTGTCGCCCGCACCGAAGACTTCCGCGCCTTTGCCGAAGGGCTTGCCGCGCAAGTGCTCGCAGATGCCGACATCACCTCGGTTGACACCATGCTGAACGCAAAATACGCCGCCGACCCCGCCAAAACCGTGGGCGACGCCATTCAGGAAACCATCAGCAAGCTGGGTGAAAATATCGTTCTGAGCAACGTCGCCCGTTACACGCTCGAAGGCGCCGGCACCATCGAAGGCTACGTCCATCTGGGCGGCAAAATCGGCGTGCTGGTGGAACTCGGTGTGGCAGATGCCGCCGCAGAGGGCGAAGAACTCTCCGCCCTGGCGCATGACATCACCCTGCAAATCGCCGCCGCACGTCCGCAGTACCTCACCCGCGACGACGTGCCCGCCGACGTGGTTGCCAAAGAACGCAGCATCTATTTGGCGCAGTTGGAAAACGAAAACAAACCCGACAACATCAAAGCTCGCATCATTGAAGGTCGGCTGAATAAATTCTTCAAAGAAATCTGCCTGATTGACCAACCCTTTGTGAAAGATGACAGCCTGCCCATCAGCAAAGTCATCGAGCAGGTTGGCAAAAAACTGGGCACAACCATCACCATCAACCGATATACGCGCTTTGAACTGGGCGCGAATTAAGCGCACCGAAAAAGCCGGGGATTCTCAAATCTCCGGCTTTTTTTGAATACCCCCTTTCGGGAAAAATCACTTTGAGGTGACTGCATGAGTATCCCAAAATACAACCGTATCCTGTTGAAATTGGGGGGTGAAGCGCTCTCCACCCCCAACGGGCGCGGCATAGACCCCAATGCCGCCAACTTTTTAGCCGAAAAAATCAAGCTGGTGAAAGATTTGGACGTGCAAATTGCCATCGTCATCGGCGCGGGCAACCTGTGGCGAGGGATGAAAGACGGCGCCGGACACGGCATGGAACGCACCACCGCCGACTATATGGGTATGCTGGCAACGGTGATGAACTCGCTGGCGCTCGCCGACGCGCTCAGCCGCCACGGCATCGTCACCCGTGTCCAAACCGCCATTGAGATGAAAGCGCTGGCAGAACCCTACATCCGACTGCGTGCCATCCGCCATATGGAAAAGGGGCGCGTGGTGATTCTCGGCGCGGGCACAGGCAATCCATACTTCACCACCGACACCGCCGCCGCCCTGCGCGCCATGGAAATTGACGCGGAAGTGCTCATCAAAGCCACCAAAGTTGATGGCGTCTATGACAGTGACCCCGAAACGAACCCCGAAGCGGAAAAAATCAGCCAACTCACCTACATTGAAGCCCTGAACCGGGGCGTCCGTGTGATGGACAGCACCGCCCTGACCCTGTGCATGGAAAATCACCTACCCATCATCGTTTTGAACCTCTGGCAAGCCGATAGCGTCCAACGCGCGGTTATGGGTGAAAAAGTGGGAACGCTTATCTGCCCATAATGGGATTTTGTGCTAAAATATCAAATACATTATCGAACAGCACATCACCCTAACCGAAGGAGGTCTCAATGATAAAAGAGGTATTAAATTCGGCAAAAGCGGCAATGGAAAAAACGGCAGAAGCCTTGTCCGCGGAATTGGGCAGCATTCGCACCGGACGCGCCTCCACCACCCTGGTAGAAAAAATCCGGGTCGATTATTACGGCACACCCACCCCGATGCAGCAACTGGCGCTCATTTCCGTCCCGGAAGCGCAGCTCATCACCATTCGCCCCTTTGACCCCGGCGCTATCCGAGACATTGAACGGGCATTGTTGCAATCAGACTTGGGCATCACCCCCAACAATGACGGAAAACTCATTCGGTTGCAAATCCCCCCGCTCACCGAGGAACGCCGCAAAGAGCTGGCGAAACAGGTGCACGCCCGCGTGGAAGACGCTCGCGTCTCCGTGCGCAACCATCGCCGCGAGGCGCTGGAAGACCTGCGCGAACTGGAAAAAGAAAAAATGATTTCGGAAGATGATTTTTACGGCGCAAAAGACGACCTGCAAAAATTAACCGATGAATACGTGAAAAAGATGGGTGAACTCGGCAAGGCAAAAGAAGACGAAATCATGTCAATCTAACCGATTGACCCCGCTGAGACAAGATTAATGGATAACCTGCACACAGCAGCCGCAACAGATAAATCGAATACCGAATACCCGCCGCTGAAAAAAATCCCGTACCACATCGGCATCATCATGGATGGCAATGGTCGGTGGGCGAAACGGCGCGGGCTTCCGCGCACAATGGGACACCGCGCGGGCGCGGAAAACCTGCGCACGATCATCGAAAGCGCGGTGGATTTCGGCGTGAAAATATTGACCATCTACGCCTTTTCCACCGAAAACTGGAAACGTCCCAAAAGAGAAATCAAAGGATTGATGGGATTGTTCCATTATTATTTTGACCACGAATTGGGCGAGCTTGCCAAAAACGGCGTGCAATTGCGCCACTTGGGACACATGAACGGGATGAGTCCATCCATCCAAAAGAAAATCACCCGCGCGGTGGAAAAAACCGCCGAAAACAACCGTCTCATCCTGAATGTCGCCTTCAACTATGGCGGGCGGGCGGAAATTGTTCACGCCATTCAACGCATTGTTGCCGAAAACATCCCGCCGGAGGACATCACCGAGGAATTGGTGAGCCGATATTTGTACACCGCCGGGCAGCCCGACCCCGACCTGATTATCCGCACCAGCGGGGAAGTTCGCACCAGCAACTTTTTAACGTGGCAGGGCGCATACGCCGAATATTACATCACGCCGGTTTTGTGGCCCGATTTCAACAAAGCGGAATTGTACAAAGCCTTGCAATCGTTCAATCAGCGGAAACGTCGCTTTGGCGGGTTGATTGACGAAGAGGAATTGGAAGAAAGCTAATCGCCTCCTGCGGGATGCCGGAAAACGCAACAAAAAACCGCTCGGAAATGAGCGGTTTTTTTATTGTTGTGAATAGCGCATCTCAAAGAACAAAAGACAAGCCGAACATCACCAGCGCCATCAGCACGGTGAGGATGAGCATCGTGCGCATATCATCATACACGTAGAAATATTCTTTAGCGAAGTCTACGGTTGGTTGGACACGGCTTACCGCCGGTTTGGCAACGGGTTGCACCGGGCGCGAACCGGTCCGAGTTGTTGATTTTCGGGATTTTCGAGAACGTTTAGCCATAATATCTCCTCCACAGTGCCTGCATTGTACTCCCATCCGAGCAAACAGGCAATTTTTAATTTACGCCGATTCTACCGCGCGTCCGGCATAATTGCGGGCATAATATGCCTCATACGCCGCCCCCGATTTTATCTTCCGCCACCAGTCTTCATTGTCCACATACCATTTCACCGTCGCTTCGATGGCGCGTTCAAAATCATATTCCGTTTTCCACCCCAGCGCTTCAATCTTGCTCACATCCAGCGCATAGCGGCGGTCATGTCCGGGTCGGTCGGTTACGGGCTGGATCAGACTTTCCGGCTTGCCCAGCATGCGCAAAATAGTTTTGGTCATAGTGACGTTGGTGGTTTCCACCCCCGTCCCCAGATTGTAAATTTCGCCGGGCGTGCCTTTGCGCAACACCACATCAATGCCCGCGCAGTGGTCGCGCACAAATTGATAGTCCCGCATTTGCATGCCGTCGCCGTACAGCGGCAGCGGTTTATCGTCAATGGCATTGGTGATGAACAGCGGCACAACTTTTTCCGGATATTGATACGGTCCAATGTTGTTACTGCCGCGTGTGATGGTTATCGGCAAATCAAAGCTGGTGAAATACGACAGACACAGCAAATCGCCGCCCGCTTTACTGGCAGAATACGGACTGCGCGGCTCGAAGTTGTCGGTCTCGGTTGAGCGCCCTTCCATCACCTCACCATACACCTCATCGGTGCTGATTTGATGATAGCGTTCCACGCCGAATTTCTTGGCGGCTTCCAGCAACACAAATGTGCCGTACACATCGGTTTGGATGAAACTGCCCGGCTCCATCAGCGAGCGGTCAACGTGTGTTTCGGCGGCGAAGTTCACAATCGTGTCAATATCGTGCGCCTGCATCGCCTGTTCCACCGCCGCCGTGTCGCAGATGTCGCCATGCACAAACGCATATTGCCCGCTGTCCGCTACCGGCGCCAGATTTTCCAAATTCCCGGCATAGGTCAATTTGTCGAACACCACAATGTTGATGTCGCTGTATCGTTCCAGCATATATTGCACAAAATTCGCGCCGATGAACCCTGCGCCGCCGGTAACTAAAATATTTTTCATACCTTCATCTCCCGCAAAAATTTTATCCAAACAGCATTATAGACCAATTTGCGGGGGTTTGCCACATGCAAGCCGCAAAT
>CAZMXX010000193.1:0-7514 GCA_964570315.1 uncultured Anaerolineaceae bacterium
ATCTGAATTGTCGGATGACCGACAAACAAATCCTATCCGGATGTTGTTGGAAATGCCGCCGGAACTCCGCGCCGAATTAGCAAGATCCGCCCCACCGGAAATCGCTGAAATATTGCAAAATTTTGACCCGGCAATGTTGGAAATGATGGCGATGTTCGGGGGTGATTTTTTTGATGATGACGATGATGACGATGACATCTTCCTTTTTTAAACGATGGGAATGCTGATATATGTCTAACCCACAAGCCTCGGATTCGTCCGAGCTCCAACCCGATTTAACCGCTACCGACCCGTATCGTGTATTGGGGGTATCACCGATTGCTGACCGGACGACTATTAAACGCACCTATTTTGCTCTGATTCGACAATATCCGCCCGAAAAAGATGCGGAAGCCTTTAAGATTATCCGTCGGGCATACGAGCAATTGAAAAATAGTCGCCGTCGTGCTGAAACCGACATACTTCTGCCCAAAAAACCGCCGGTCTGGACACCTCCCTCACAATTGCCGTCTGTTGACACTGCGTTGCATGTCGAAGACGTTTTGTGGGTGTTGCGTCATTGGAGTGATTTAGGGCGTACTGATTTTCGGGACGATTTTGGATCCATTGAGCTGTGACCCGGAAGAAAACATTTTTCGACAAATTGAATGCCTTTATTTTTGGTGTGCCACCTGTGTCCCCGGACACCACGAGTACTCACGTCCTGTCCGAGTTAACCCCCAAACTTGATGCTCTACTGGCATTACTCACTGAACAATCGCCTGCTGTTTCCCCCGCTGACGGTGTGGATGACATTGATAATTTGGTGACACAAATCCACAAATTGGCAAAAACACAATTCAAAAGCAATGCTTTGCAAGAAGCACAATTGGCACAACAACAAGAAACCATTGATTCCTTGCAAAAATCGTTGGAACAGCAAGCGCAACAATTATCGGCGCTTGATAAGCGGCATCAGCATGAAATTGAAGCTGCCCAACTTGATTTGCTGACCGGAATATTACCCACGTTGGATGGGCTGGATGCCGCTTTTGAAAGTGGACGGCGGCAGGTGTTACGTTTGCCTATGCCAGCCGAAACGCGCCGTGCAATTATCGCCTGGTTAGATGGCATTCGCTTGACACGAATGCGCTTGTTGGATGTACTGGCGGCGCATCACATCACCCCCATTCCTACGGTGGGGCATCCGTTTGACCCCCGAATGCACATCGTTGTTGCTACCGCTAGCCCGCCCGATACCTCCGATGGGCTTATTATTGCCGAAGACCGGCGCGGCTATGCAACCCCGCAAAAGGTATTGCGCTTTGCAGAAGTTGTGGTGGCACGCTCACGCTGATTGAAGAGAGGATATTTTTTATGAATGACGTGATTGTTGGCATTGATTTGGGAACTACCAATTCAGCTGTTGCCATCGTGCAAAATGACGTGCCACATATTTTAGACAAAGAAGGGCAACGTATCATTCCGTCGGTGGTATCCTATGCCAGAGAAACCGGCTGGTTGGTGGGACAGCCTGCATTGAATCAATATACCCTCAATCCTGAAAACACCATTCGTTCCGGCAAGCGGTATATGGGCAGTGATACGCGCATCACGTTGGGGAAGTGGAAACTTTCACCGCAGGAAATCTCAGCATTTATTCTGCGTGAACTGAAAGCAATTGCCGAAGTACACTTGGGGCAGCCGGTGGAAAAAGCCGTCATCACCGTGCCCGCATATTTTTCCAATGCCCAACGGCAAGCAACCAAAGAAGCCGGTGAAATTGCCGGGTTGGAAGTAGTGCGTATTATCAATGAGCCGACAGCCGCTGCGTTGGCGTATGGACTGGATAATGATGACGATGAACTGGCGCTGGTGTACGATTTGGGCGGCGGCACTTTTGATGTTTCGGTGGTGGAAATGACCGATGGAGTGGTAGAAGTTGTCGCCAGCCACGGTGATACTGCTTTGGGGGGCGATGATTTCGACCGTATTTTAACCAAACATCTGGGAAAACTTTTCTATAAACAACATGGTATCTCGTTGGCGGATAATCGGTTGGCTATGGCACGGCTTAACCGAGCTGCCGAAGCTGCTAAAATGCGATTGTCTGATTTTGCCGAAACGCGTGTTAGTGAAGAATATTTGGCAGAAATCAATGGTGTTTCCCACCATTTGGACACTGTCATCACGCGTGAATCGTTCCGGACTATGACCGAACCGTTATTACAGCGTACCCTGGAATCGCTGAACGCTGTTTTTAAAGATGCCGAATTTTCAACCGATGATTTAAATCGTATCTTGCTGGTGGGTGGTTCAACTCGGATGCCGGCTGTGTGGGAATTGGTTGCCGATTATACCGGGGTGGAACCCGATGCAGAGATTAATCCCGATGAAGTCGTTGCGTTGGGCGCGGCGGTGCAAGCGGCAATTATTGCCGGACAACCTGTTGGTTCGATTTTGGTGGATGTGACATCTTATTCGCTGGGCATAGAAACTGCAACTGAAGTGGGTGGACACATCATCCCGGATATATACAGCGTTCTTATCCACCGCAACACCACCATTCCGGTGACCAAAGAGCAAACATTTTTCGCGCTGTATCCGCAACAAACGGCGGTACACATCAAAGTGTATCAAGGCGAAGCCCCGATTGCTTCAGACAATATTTTGTTGGGCGATTTTTTAATCGAAGATTTAAAATCGGCAGCCCCCAGTGAACTGCCCAGTGTGAATGTTCGGTTTGATTTTGATGTCAACGGGATGTTGCATGTGCGTGCCACGGATCGTGCTACCGGCAACACAAAAGCAGTCAGCGTGCAAGCAACCCAAGCGCGATTATCGCCTGCGCAAATCGCCGAAACGCGCCGGCGGTTGGAAACATTAGCTGACGAAACTCCCGCGTCGGCTGAAACCGTAGCTCCAACCATTGATGCCGAAACGCAGGCATTGTTGAAGCGAGCGCAGGCGTTGCTGGAGGATGGCTCGTTGGCGGAACCCCAAGCTACCTTATTGAAAAGTATAGTGCAAGACATTGTCGAGGCTGCTACCCAGACAGAATTGGACAATTTGGCGGAAGAATTGTTGGATATGCTCTTTGAGTTGGAATGACGGCTCCCACGGCGCATGTGCCCTGCAAAAGTTAAAAGCAGTTGATAGCTCACGCAGGTTCGGAAAATTTTGGCGGAATGGGGTATCACTGTGTGGGAAGGCATCAAATGACCATTGATTGGCTCAATGTTTTTTACAATGCGATATGGATTATCGGGCTGGCGGTGATTCTGGCGGCGTTCAGCATCAATGATTGGCTGGCACACACCAACGGGGTGAAGTTGCGGCAGCAGCTCGGAACATCCGCGTTTCAAACGCCGTTGACCGGCGGGTTGATTTTGGTGAGCGTGAGTCTGGCGTTGCTGGCAGATGTCTGGTGGGAGCGCGCGTTGTGGGGGGTGTTCGCCGTGTTATTTGCCGCGCAGTGGTGGTTCGACCAAAAACATGCTGATGCCGAATAGCGGTTTGCTTGATTTTCGCTCAAAGGGTACACTGAACGCATTAGGTTCAGGAAAATCGGCATGACACCACCCGAGAAAACGCCATCCCCGCAATTGAACAACCCCTTTGACCTGTTGCCCCCCAAGCTCTTCAACGTGCTGGGGTCGCAAGGCGGATTGCAGCGTCATTACCTCGCCATTTTGTTGCGTATTTACGGTTTGGCGGAATTCAACCGCTTTGGACTGACGCGCGACATTGTCATCCATGAAATTGCCGCCTATCTTGCCAGCGATGAGGCGCAATCGCTGGCGGATGCCGCCCTGACTGACCCCGATGCGCCGGATGATACTTTGTCGCCGGGGGATGTGCAGAATCAAGCCGGGTGGTTTTTGCGCCGTTTGGTGAGCGCGGGGTGGCTGGAACGGGAACAGCAAGCCGACTACTCCGAACGCATCATTCTGCCGGATTATGCTTTCACGTTGCTGGAGGCGTTACGCACCATTCAACAGCAGAAGCCGCGTGAATATACCGGGCAACTGTACGCCGCCCATCAATTGCTCACCCATCGCGGCAAAGATTTTTCGCCCGCGTTGGCGTTGACGCAGGCGTATGAAAACGTGCGGCAGGTGATGCGCGGATTGAACGAGCTGAACCACAACATTCGCCGCTATACCGAGCGCGTCACGCGCAATAAATCTGTGCCCGAATTGCTGCGCCTGCAATTTGAAGAATACGCCCAAACCCTGCTGCCAACCTATCACACCCTCAAAACCTCTGACCACGTGTCGCGCTACCGGCGCAATATTGTCACCCGGCTCCGCAAATGGCAACTCAATGCCGATTGGCTCGCTGCCGCCGCCGATGAACTGGCGACCCAAACGCGGCTCTCGCCCGCCCAAGCCGCCGAGGAAATCAACCATTTTTTACGTTTCATCATCGACAAACTGGAAACGCTCGACCCGTTGCTGGCTGAAATTGACCGGCGGCACGCCCAATATCTGCGCACCTCCCTCAAGCAAATCAAATACCAACTGGTCAGCGCCGATGGCAGTTTTCAGGATAAACTGGCGGCAATTGCCAAACATCTCTCCGCCATGCAGCAGGAAAAAGAACGCTTGCTGCCCGATGAGATGCCCGCATTTCAAGCAATGCCCATCGCCCTGCCCGATGCGAACAGTTTTTACACGCCCCCGCGCCGCCGAGCGCCCTTCGCCCCGCAGCCGGTCATCGCGCCGGTATTGGACGCGGCGCGGATGCGGTCGTTGCAGGAAAAAACCCTGTGCGAGATGAGCCACGCCATCACCCCCGCCAAAATTCAACAATTTGTGGACGGGTTTCTCAATGGTGGTTCATCCGTTCACATCCGTGACATCCCCGCCGATGCTTTCGCCCGCGAGCAGGATTTGCCGTGGCTGATTTACACCATCGCCTACGCCAACCACCCCGAAACCCGCTATTCGCTCGAACCCGTTTCCGGCGACCCCGTTGATTTGGGCTTGGTGCGCGTCGTCCCTTTTCGGCTGGTGCGGCGGAGATAATTTTGAGAAAAGCGTATATTGCTGTAATATACTATCATGATAAATGAAGCAATTTACAACTGTGATGGTTTTGATTGGGATGATGGAAATTCAGAAAAGAACTGGATTCTCCATCAAGTTACCGATGGGGAATGTGAACAAGTATTCTTCAATTTGCCGCTCATAGCCGCCTCAGACACAAAGCATTCTCAATATGAACCAAGATTTTTTGTACTCGGACGTACAGATGCTGATCGCTGGTTGTTTATTGCCGCAGTTATCAGAGATTATCGGATCCGTGTCATTTCGGCGCGAGATATGAATGAACGGGAAGCGAAAAAATATGCCGAAAAAATTAAAAGATATGCCGAATTTTAAAAATGAAGACGAAGAGAGGGCGTTTTGGGCGAATCACGATTCAACGGAATATGTGAATTGGGATGAAGCTGAAGCAGTTGTTTTTCCAAAGTTGAAACCGACAACGAAATCTATTTCCTTGCGGTTGCCCGTGCCAATGCTGAATGAACTCAGATTATTGGCAAACCAACGCGATGTGCCATATCAATCATTGATAAAAATCTTTTTAAAAGAGCGAATTGACCGGGAATTGAGAAAAACCGGAAAAAAAGCTGCGTAATTATTTGTGTAACTGGCACGGAACATATGGGGAGGGGAGAACGGTTACTGCTCGTCGAACATTTCCACGATGCGGCGGATCTGTTCGGCAGAGATGTCGCTTCGGTCTGATTTGGCCTGACATACTCCCACGACTAAAGGTCGTGGGGTTCTGGGGTCAACACCGGCAGCCGCATCAGATGCGGTCTTACGCCGGCTCGCCCAAGAGAAGATGCCCCTTCTCTGAATATGTTGACGGCAGCATTATCATCCCGGTCTACCACCTGCTTGCAGGCCGGGTAGCGCCATCGTCTGTCGGATAACGTTAAATTTGAATGAACACTCCCACAATGGCTACAAGTTTTGCTGGATGGATACCAACGGTCAATGTACCGCACCATCTTGCCTTTTTTGCGGGCTACGTGTTCCAGAACTTTGAGGAACGTGCCAAAGGACAGGTCGCTCACCTTCCGACCCCATATATGCTGCATCGCCCGCAGGTTCAGCGTCTCAAAAAAGAGGACATCGTACCGGTCGGTCAACTCGTGAGCCAGTTTGAAAAACCAGTCATGTCTCTTGTCGGCGATGCGCTGATAGGACTTGGCTAACGCTACCCGCGCTTTTTTGCGACCATTGGAGTTCTTTTGACGGCGGGAAAGTTGCTTGTTGGCGCGTCTCACGTCATTGATAGCCTGCTTGAAAAAAAGCGGCGATTCTATCCGGTACGTTTCAAAACCATCGTGGACGGTCAGGAAAGTTTTGAGTCCAAAATCAAACCCCGCCATTTTACCGGACGTGGGCTTGAAGCCGGGCTCGTCAACTTCCAGAGAAACGCACAGGTAGAGATTACCCACTGCATCCCGTTTGACCGATACCGTCTTTGGCTTGCCAATCAACTTACGGTCTTTGACGTATTTATAAACCCGACCGCCGATTCTGATACGGTGACCGTCCAGAAACTTGTAGCCGGCCTGCTTGAGCGTGAAACTTTTGTACTTGTGCGATTTTTTGAACGAGGGTGGTCTGACTTTGATGCCGATTTCACCGCGCATCGATTTGAAAAAGAGTTGGTAGCCCTTTTCAATCCGCTGCACAATGTCTTGCAAGGCTTGCGAGGGGAGGCACGCCAGCCAGGCGTATTTGGGCAACCGTTTGAGCCGGGTCAGGTGTTTCATCAGAGCATATTGGTTCAGGTGTTTACCGGTCAATCGGTAGTATCGCTTGTGGAGTGCGATGCAGTGGTTGTAGGCACGCCCGGACAGCGTGATGGTATCGTGCAGATGCCGGTCTCGCTTCGATTGGTATAGCCGGTATTTGTAGGTGAGTCTCATTTGTTCTTCCGGTTAGCGATGTCCTGCTTGACCGTGGCTTCGGAAATATGACCAACCGATTCAACATAGTAGCTGCGTGTCCAAATGGTTGGCAACCAACTTCTCAACCCGGCAAACTCCTGTCCCAACACTCCGGATGTGTAGCATTTAAATTGCCGGACGATATAATGCGGGCTGTTGACAGGGGTACTTTTGATAAACAGATGCACGTGGTCAGGCATAATTTCCATCGTTTCGATGGTGACGTCGATTTCGGATGCTTTTTCAGCCGGCAATTCTCGCAATCTCAATCTGACCTCAACCCGGTCAACCAATGCCTTGCGGCGGTACTTGGGCCTCCGAATGAGGTGGTAGCCGGTAGTCCAGCGCTTGTTGCTCATACGTTCTATTATACACCTGACAAGTGTATGCTGCAAATCTTATCAGACAAATGTTCTGGCTGGCGGGGTTTCAGCCCTGCCGTAGACCTGAATTTAAGACCGAAAAGGGAAGCCCTTATATCCCACGAACTTCAGTCGTGGGATATAAGAAAGTGTTTTAAAAGTGGTGCAAGGGGTAGAAATGTAGCAAACTATAGGGT
>CAZMXX010000194.1:0-7487 GCA_964570315.1 uncultured Anaerolineaceae bacterium
TTGTACACGTCGTTGGTTACAATCACACATGGGCGGATTTTCCCCGTCTCCGAACCTTTGACCGGATTCAAATCAACGTCAATCACCATCCCGCGCTTGAGGGTGGTCATTGGGGCCATTCCTCCGTTGCTTGGTCGGTGAGGGTCTGCAGGTCGGGGTCACTGTCGTAAATTTCGGCATACAACGCCGCCGATTCGTGTAACTGTTGCTGTTCAATTTCGTGTTGATAGCGCAACAGTGCCGTCCGCACCATTTCCCCTTTGTTTTTGAACCCGTATTTTTTATGGTGTTTCAAGAATTCTGTCAGCGATGGCGTGAGATTGATTTTCGTTTGTGGCATAATAGACTCCGGTTGCGTACCCTTTTTGGGGTATTATACGCGGTGAATTATTTGGGTCAAAATAATGGTGCTAAATTTGTCACCTGCCGGTTTCCACCCGCCACACTTCCACGCCGAGAAACCGCCGGTGGCCGAGTGTCGGGTGCGATTCGACGAAATACTGCCATGCCGGCACGTCGTCATCCAGCACCCACACGCTGGCATCGGTGAGCGGTTGATACGGGTAATGGGTCGGGCGGCGCGTGTACGGCATCACCATCCACACCCGCCGCGCGTCGCCGACGGTTTCCGCCACGGGGTATATTTCCAGATTGAAGGTCGCCAGCCGCCGTTCCGCTTGCCCGCGATAATAGTAATCGAAGGGCAGTTCGATGTGCGGCGAACGGAGCACAATCACATCCCCCGGTTGTTCGTGCGCGGCGATGTATTTTGCCGCGCCCCGCCAGTTATCTTTCCAAAAGGTGGGCGCATTCAACAAAAGGACATGGTTCGCCAGCAAGACCATCCCCAAAAAAATGATGACCACCCCGGCGCGACGGGGCAGGCGTGCGAGCCCTGCCGCTATCAGCAGCATCAGCGCGGGGATGGTGAATGAGAGATAGCGGTCGGCGTAAAATGACCGCTGCTGCGAGACCGCCCACACCAGTACCACCGGCGCGAACCCCCACAGCGTCAGTAGCAGCACGGCGGGCGAGGGGCGTTTCCACGCCAGTAGAACGCCGATTGCCGCCAGCGCCAGCGCGGGGAGCGCCGCCCACCACAGCGACGGCTCAAACCCTGTGACCATATTCCACACCGAAAAGAGCATGTCGGCGGGGGTGGGACGCACCAAAAACGCAATGCCGAAACTTTTGACGGGGCGCAGGGCGGTGGCGATGAGCCACGGCAGCAGCACCAGCCCGGCGGCAAATTGGGTGAGCGTCCACGGGATGAGCGCGCGCGGATGTTTTTTCAGCCGCAACGCCAAATAGAAAAATTGCACGGCGGGAATCAACAGCCCGAAATAGTGGGTGGTGATGAGCAGGGTTGCCGTCAGCCACAGCCCGAACCAATATTTTCGGCGCGGACGGTGGAGCGTTTGCCGGAAAAACCAGAAATTCAGTGTCGCCAGCAGGCTGAACAGGCTGTACATGCGCGCTTCCTGCGCCAGCCAAATGTGGATGGGGTTGACCGCCAGAAATAGTGCCGCCGCCAGCCCGACCCGTCGCCCGAACAGTGTTTTTCCGAGCAGAAAGATGGCTGCCACGCCCAGAATGCTCAACACGGCGGTGATGAATCGCGCCCCGAATTCCGAGTTTCCGAAGAGCGCCAGCGCACTTTTGAAGAGCACGTAGAAAAAGGGCGGGTGCACGCCATCGCTGAGGATAGCTTTCAGCAGAAAGGGGAGCGGTTTACTACTCACCGCCAAACTGAACCCTTCATCGAAGGCGATACTCTGCCGCGCCAGAATGGGCAATCGCAGGATGGTGGCGAGGAGCAAAATTAGTTTCAGGTTCAAAGTTTCAGGTTTTGGGTTCAAAGTTCAAAGTTTCAGGTTCAAGGTTGCTGTCGTATTGCGTGATGCGTATTACGTGATTTTACGCAACACGCAACACGCAACACACCTTCACGCCTCACGTTTCATTCGTTTAAATCGATATTTCACCAGCCACCAAATGGCAATCAGCCCGTCATACCACCGAATTTTCTTCCCTTCATCCCACAAACGGGGGTGGTAACTGATGGGCACTTCGCGAATGTGCCAGCCGCGCCGCAGCGCTTTCGCCGTCACCTCCGGGCAAAACTCGAAGCCGGTGCTTTCCACGCCGATTTCCCGCAGTGCCTCGGTGCGGAACACTTTGTAGCAGGTTGCTTCATCGGTGATGCGCGAGCCGTACAGCAAATTTGTCACCCAACTGAGCAACCGTCCGCCCCAATAAAAGCTGAAACTGCTGCGCGGATTGCGCCGCAAATTTCGCGAGCCGTAGACCACTTTTTGCGTCGGCGCATCGAATGCCGCCACCAATTTGTGATAGTCCTGCGGGTCGTATTCCAAATCGGCGTCTTGAATGATGACCAAATCGCCGGTGGCGTGCGCCAACCCGGTGGCAATCGCCGCCCCTTTGCCCCGATTTTCGGGGTGGTGGATGATGGTCATATCGGGGCGCGCTTCCGTTTCCCAGCGGCGGAGGATGTCCACCGTGCCATCGGTTGAGCCGTCGTTCACCAGAATCAATTCTTTCGGGAGTGAAACGGCTTCAACCCGATTGACCAATTCTTTCAGCGTGGCTTCCTCATTATAAATTGGGATGATGACGGATAGTTTCATAGGTTCATTATACCCGATTCTTTCGCCAATGGCTGTAAATTTCCGGTAAAGCCTCAATCTATTCGTTGAAATAATCCGTAAATGTATCCCAATTGATGCAGGGCGGAAGTGAATGCTGCGCCATCCACAATGATGGGAATGTTCGGGTCTGACGGTGTGTGCATCAGCACCACCGCCCGCAGCCGGTAGTGGCGAGAGAATTCCGCGGCAACGGTCGGCAAGCCGGCGGTGATGGGTTTCCCGGCGGCATCCACCCAACTGGTGATGTATGTCGGTTGTTGCGCCAAAACATATGCCGGGTCGGATTTTTCGTGTCCGGCAGTGCCATCACCGATGCCTGTGGACAAGTGGGCAATGTGGGTGTCATTCAATCCGAACATATCAATGGTGCGCAATCCGGTATAAAATGGGAGTGTACCGGCGGCGTCCACCGCGAGGGTATCGGTGGGACGGGCGTTGTTTTCCAGCCATTGTGCCAAATCTACCCAGTGCCAGTTGATGACGGTTTGGTATGCGTTCCGTTCCGGGGCAGCCCATAAACCGAAAATGATTATCAATGATGATATGAAAATCACGGCAATTTTCGGGCGAGCGGCAGCCGATATGGCGGAGAATTTTTCGGCGAGTCCGAATGTGCCCGAAAGGTATATCAAGGGCAATAAGGGCAGTAAAAAGCGGATACCGAAATTTTTGTAATCGTCGCCGCCAACGACCACCAAATAAATTGCGTAACCGGCTATGATGGAGATAAAAAGCGTTTTCTCAGCAGCGGCTTTTTTCCACCCCAAAGATGCCAGCAAAAGAATCGGTATTTGGGGATTGCCGGCGACCGCCATCAAAAACAAATATGCCACCCCGCGCCTCAACAGCGCCAGCCCGAAGCCACCGGCTTTTACATAAAATGTATTCGGCAGCAGATACCCGTAAAAATGCCACCGCCAGAGGAAATATGTGCCGTACAGCACGCCGAAACTCAACGCCCACATGCCGAATTGAGCGATTTTGGTGCGGGCATCGGTGCGGTTTTGCCGCCGCAACACCATCAGAAAGTGCAGCGAAACCAACCCGAACACCAGCGCACCTTCGGGGCGAGTCATCGCTGCCAGCCCGAAAATGACGCCCGCCCAACCGAATTGCCCGCCGCGCTCAACGGCGTTCAGATACAGCGTCGCCCCCAGCAGTATCAAGCATGAAAAAAGCAGCATCTCGAACCCGGAAACGGCATACCGCGCGAAACCCGCTGTCCCGGCGAGCATCACCGCCGCCAGCGCGCCCGCCATCGGTTGCCGGTGTCGGTTGCCGAGCCGGAAGGTCAGCCACAAAATGCCAACCCCGGCGATTGTGCCGAGAATCTGCGAAACGGCAACCACGTCCCACCCCAGCCGGATGCTCCCAGCCATCAGCACCGCCCACAGAAACGTGGTGTACCCCTCCACCCGTTCGCCGGGGTTGAAAACCAGCCCTTGCCCGTGCGCCAGATTGTCGGCATAGCGAAAAGTGATGAAACTGTCATCGAAGATGCTGTATGCGCCGCGATAGAAATAGGCGGCATACCCCAAAAAAAGAAGGATGCTGAACAGAAACAGCAGTTGTGGCAAACGCGATTCAATTTGTGCAGGAAAAAACCTCTGTGAGCGCATCGGTATACTCGTTAGTGCAATTTGGGGCGGTACGCAAAATCCGCGCCAACGGCGCATCCGTTTCCAGTACCACCAGCCGAATATCATACCGGCGGAAAATTTCTTCCCAGCCGTCGCCGTTCATTGCCTGCAAATATTGTCGCAAAAAGGCGTCATCGTATAAATCAGTGCGCCCGTCCACAAAAACAGGATAATCGGGATACAATTGATACAGCAGATACCCGCCGATATTATAGCTGTTGAACAGTTTTCCGGTAGGGCGATTTTCTCGGATGAAGGCGACCGCACCGGCGGGGAAACGCTCACGTTCGGCGGCGGTGATGGCGGCAGGGGAGAGTATGGCGACCGCCTGCCCGACCGTCGCCAGCAGGAGTAAACCCAGCAAAACCCAATTTACGGCAGCCATTTTTTTCGAGACCGGTTTGGGGCGACCGAGCCGCAATGCGCCGAATTGACTTTCGAGCGCGGCGGAACCATATCGCACCAGCAGGGGAACCGCCACCACCGCGAAAATTGCCACGTTGCGCACGGCGAATATGCTCAGCGTCAGCCAGCCGCCGAAGAGTGCCAAATCCGTCCAGTCCATCCGTTTGCCGCTGCGGGCAATGGCGGCGATGAGCGCCAGCACCAGCAGCAGAAAAACCTGCACAATCGGCTGGTGGAAATCGGGGCTTTGCCATTCGGCGATGAACGCCCGCAGCGCGCCGATACCCACCGTGCGGAACGGATAGAGCCACATTTGCCAGCCGTTGGGGTTCAGCGGCACCACCAGCAGCGAAATTCCAAATGCCGCCAGCAATTTTTTCACCCGTCCGAAATCTGTCTGCTGACCGCTGACCGCTGAAAACTGATAACTGACCGCTTCCCCCGCCAGATACATTATCAGCAAAATAAACCCGATGGCGAACCCGCCATGCACGTTGACCCACAGCAGCATCAACAGCGGAAAGGCGGGGATGAGCGATTTTCCGCGCCGCCGGAAATGCTCCAGCAGCATCAGCGCGACGGCGGTGAACAGGAACGAGAGCATCTGCGGGCGGGCAGTCCAGATGATGGAGGAGGCAGTTGCCGCCAAGATGGTCGCAAAGGCTTTGAGGTAAATATTGCCCTCGCTGATTTTCCAGACGATGGCAAATGTGGCGGTGACCACCGCCACCAGCGTCAATCCGAGCAGTTGCCATCCCCCCAGCCGAAAGATGACCGCCCAGAAAAGTTGCGCCAGCCAGCCGTGGTCAATCCACGGCGAACCGGCGCGGGTGAACGAAAATACATCGGTGGTGAGGATTTGCCCGTGGTCGAGCATCCATTCCCCGGCGCGCAAATGCCACCACGTGTCCGCTCCGGCGGGATAGCGGAGCGCCATGGCAAACACGGCGATGAATACAATTGCCGTGAGCAGGCGATTCAGGTTGAGGCATTTCAAGTTTATGCGCATCACGGCTCCGGTACAAAATACGCCAGCATAATCAGCCAATATGCCCATGAGCCGACCACCACGGCAGCCCAGACGCGCCAATCTTCACTTTCTTTGATGAGCGCGGCGACCGCCAGCAGCGCGGATTGCATCATGAAATACGGGGCGAAGAAGAGGGATGCCAGCGCCAGCAAGCCGTCTTTTTTCCGTTTGAAGCCAAAATAGGCGATGACGATGCCGAAGGGGATGCCGTATGGAAAGGGCGCCACGTTTTTGTGGTAGTAGGGGGTCTGCCCGATGATGTTGTTCCACCATGCGCCCCAAATCAGCACCGAAGCGACGAAAACCGCGCCGGTGAACAGGATGGATTTTCGGTTGAGGCGGGGGATGATGTTCAGAAATGCGTCCTGCGGTTTGGCGAGCAGGATGGGGATGCCGTATCCCGCCGGGAGCATCAACCCCAGTAGCAGGATGGCGTCGAATTGCCCCAGTGTGACCAGCCCCGGAAAGGGGGCGGCAATGGCGACCAGCACCGCTTTTTGGGGCGATTTTGTGTATGCGCCAATCAGTATCACCGAGACCAGCATCAGCAGTCCCGCGCCGATGGGATGGGGCAGGATGGCGAAGGGGTAGAGCAGGACAAAAATCCACGGCGGGCTGAAAACGGTGTCGGAGGTGGAGGTGGGGTCGAGCGAAAATTTGTACGGGTTTTGCAGATTCAGTGCGGCGAGCCGGTAGGTTTGCTTCCAATCCAAATAGGTGACCGGCATGATGGTAAATAAAAACCACGCAACCAAAAAGAGCAGAACGATAATCACCCCATTGAAAATCTGCTTTTTGGTCAGCGTGGCGAACATTCGCTACCCCTTTTTGGGTGTGGATTCAGCGCACCGGCGCGATGTGGGCGACGGGGCGTCGCCAGAAGCGCAACCGGGATGCCGTGAGCCGGGCGACGGTATACATGGCTTTGAAAATTTCCTGCTGTGAGATTTTCGATGTGCCGCGCGCGCGGTTGGCAAAAATGATGGGCGTTTCGCCAAAAGAACAGCCCATCCGCTGGCATTTGTATGCCATTTCAATTAAAAATGAATAACCGTTGGAGAAGATGGCGTCCAAATCCAGATTTTCCAGCACCGCGCGGTGGTAGCACCGAAATCCGGCGGTGCAATCGTTGGCGTGCAATCCGAGCATAAGCCGCGCGAAATGATTCGCGCCCCAGCTCAGAAATTCGCGATACCACTCCCAGTTTTCCACGCCGCCGCCCGGCACATACCGCGAGCCGATGGTGACGTGATGGACTTTCGCCAATTCAACCATCGCCGGAATGTATTTGGGATGGTGCGAGAAATCAGCGTCCATGGTGCAAATCAAATCCGCGCCGTCCGCCAGCGCTTTTTTGAACCCGGCGACATATGCCGTGCCCAGCCCCAATTTTCCCGCCCGATGGATGACCGACACCCGCGAACTTTCCGCCGCCAGCGCATCGGCGGCATCGCCCGTGCCATCGGGGGAATTGTCATCCACCACAATCACGCGGGCATCAAGCGGCAGTGCCAGAATTTGGGTCACCAAATCGGTGATGTTTTCAATTTCATTATAGGTTGGAACAATAACGGTTACGTTCAAAAGTAGACTCCACGATGCAATTGGGGCTATTTTAGCCACTTTTGGCGATGATGCAATTTGTTACACCGGCGCGACGCCGTTTGCCACCAGCGCCACCGAGAGAATCCACAGTTGGCTGTACAGCAGCACCCGCCGCGATTTCACCAGCCCGCCGAACAG
>CAZMXX010000195.1:0-7476 GCA_964570315.1 uncultured Anaerolineaceae bacterium
GTGAAAACCCATTACGACATGGCAATTGAGCAACTCGCCAAACTTTCCACCGTATTGATGGCGAATGACGCAGATGTTGCCACCCTGCAAAAAATAGAAGCGGCAATCAACGCCTATTGGGTCGGTGTGCAGAATTTGGACGGCAATATTGCGGAAGAACAATCGCTGATTTCGGCGCAGGTTGGCGTCGGGGATTCGATGGTGGCGGCTGCGGGCGCCATCGCCGACGAAAAACAAGCTGCCTTTTCGGCTGCCCAAATGGAGGCGCAGCGAATTGTCTCCCAGACACAGCGCATCTTAATCCCGCTCATCATCATCACCATTATTGTGGGGGCGGTGATTGGCTGGGCGATGACGCGCGTCATCACCAGTTCGCTGGGGTATATGGTCAAAGCCGCCAAAACAGCGGAAAAGGGGGATTTGTCCGCCTCGGTGCGAAAATTGGTGCCGCGCAAAGACGAAATCGGCGATTTTGCCCGCGCCTTTGAGGCGATGGTCGAAAGTCATCGGGTGATTGCTACCACTGCGGACAAAATTGCCGCCGGCAACTTGAGCGTGGACGTGCCGGTGCGCTCCGAGCGCGATACGCTGGGCATAGCATTGAAAGAGATGCTGAACAACCTGCGCGAGCAGACCTCGGAGTTGATTAACGGGGTTGCCATTCTGTCATCATCGTCCAGCCAGCTCATTTCAACATCCGCGGAATTGGCGGCGAATGCCACCCAGACAGCATCTGCAATTTCCGAGACCACCGCCACCATTGCCGAAGTGCGCCAAACCGCCGAAGTCACCTCCGAAAAGGCGCAACTGGTGGCAGAAAAAGTGCAGGAAAACGCGGAACTTTCCCAGAACGGTTTGCAATCCGTGGAAGAAGCGGTGACAGAAATGGAACGCATTGACCATCACATCGGCTCAATTGCCGAGAGCATCATCCATTTGAGCGAACAGAGCCAGACCATCGGCAACATCATTACCGCGGTGGACGATTTGGCGGAACAATCGAATTTGCTGGCGGTGAATGCCGCCATCGAAGCTGCCAAAGCCGGGGAACACGGCAAAGGTTTCGCGGTGGTGGCGCAGGAAATCAAAAATCTGGCGGAACAGTCCAAACAATTTACGGTGCAGGTGCAGGGCATTTTGAACGATATTCAAAAAGCCACCGCCAAAGCCGTGATGACCACCGAAGAGGGGTCGAAAGCGGTTGAGAAAGGGAAAACACAGTCCGATGATGTCGGGGTTGCCATTCGCGGGTTGACGGAACACGTCACCGAAGCGGCACAGGCGGCAATGCACATCTCCGCGTCCAGCAAAGAGCAATTGATGGGGGTGGAACAGGTGGCAATGGCAATGGAGAACATCAAACAAGCCAGCGAGCACAACGTGGAAGGTGCGCGTCAGCTTGAGGGTGCGGCACAGAATTTAGAGCGATTGGCGCAACAAATACAGCAAATGTTCACCAAATATCAGTTGTAATTTGCACAGCCAAACGGAACGCACATATGGATTTTAACAGTGAAGCGTTTTTGCAGGAGCTTTTGGAAACGTTCCGCATTGAAGCCAAAGAGCACTTGCAATCACTCACCGCCGGCTTGCTGAAGCTGGAAAAAACAGAGACCGGCGCGCAACAACCGCTGATAGAAGGCATCTTTCGGGATGCACACAGCCTGAAGGGGGCGGCGCGCGCGGTGGATATGGCTGACATCGAGCAGTTGTGTCAGGCGATGGAAGACGTTTTTGCCCGCTGCAAACGCGGCGAGTTGACGCTGTCGCCGGGCGGGTTTGATGTGCTGCACCGCACGCTGGACGCCGTCGGCGATTTGGTGGATTCCGAAACCGGCGACGGCGGCTCGGAGATTACGGGGCTGATAAAGCAATTGCAGGCGTTGGAAGCGGGCGAATTGTCGGAGGATGCGCCTCCCCCGGCGGCATCGCCCGCGACGGAAGCCGCCGCGCCCGCACCACCGGCGGAACCGTCGCCGGAAGAATCTCCGCCGCCCCCCCCGAAACCCGCCCCGAAAAAATCTGCCGCCAAACCGGCGAAAAAATCGGCGGCAGAGGACACCATCCGCATTGCAACCGCCAAGCTGGATTCACTGATGTTGCAGGTGGAGGAGATGTTGTCGGTGAAATTGGCGCTGCATCAGCAGTATACCGAGTTGCGGGATATGGTGACCCTGCTGGCGGTGTGGAAAAAGATGTGGGAAAAAGTAGCCCCCGATGTGCGCGAATTGAGAAAATTTGCCGCCACCACCGAGGCGCTGCCGGCGGAAACGGCGCGGACACTGGAACGGACGCTGGAGTTTTTGGCGTTCAACAGCGGGCGACTGGACGCCATTGATGCGACGACCGGGCACGTGTTGCAGCACGTGAACGATACGGGGCGCTCGTTGGAGACGATGGTGGATGGTCTGCTGGATGATATGAAGCAAATTCTTTTGCACCCCTTTTCCCTTTTGCTGGACATGGTGCCGAAAATGGTGCGCGATTTGTCGCGTTCGCAGGGGAAAATCGTCGATTTGGAAATTCACGGCGCGGGGGTGGAGATTGACCACCGTATTTTGGAGGAGATGCGCTCGCCGTTCATCCACCTGATTCGCAATGCCATTGACCACGGGATAGAAAAACCGGACGAGCGCGAACAGAAAGGGAAACCTCGCGCCGGGTCGATTAATATTTCCGTCTTTCAATCGGATGCGAATAAAGTGAAAATTGTTTTGTCGGATGACGGCAAAGGGATTAATGTGGCGCGGGTGAAGCAGAAAGCGGTACAGCAGGGCATTTTGACACCGGCGGAAGCTGAAGCGATGGACGATGAAGCCGCGAGGATGCTGATTTTCCATTCGGCGCTGTCTACCAGCCCCATCATCACCGAAATTTCCGGGCGGGGGCTGGGGATGGCGATTGTGCAGGAGAAAATCCACGCGCTGGACGGGCAGATTGCGGTGGTCAGCACCAAGAATTTGGGGACGGTTTTTGAAATCACGCTGCCCATCTCCATGGCGACCTTCTGCGGTATTTTGGTGCAGTGCGGCAAAATTCGGGTGATTGTGCCCACCAACAGCGTGCATCGCGTCACCCGCATCCGCCGGGCGGACATCAAAACAGTGGAAAGCAAAGATACCATTGTGATTGACGGGCGGGTGCTGCCGGTGGTGCCGTTGGGGGCGGTGCTGGAATTGCCGGCGGAGGATTCGCAGGCGGAGCAGATAACGGTGCTGGTCACGCATGTGGGTGATGAAAAGATTGCTTTTGCCGTTGACCGTGTTTTGCAGGAGCAGGAAGTGCTGGTGAAGGGGCTGGGTCCGCAGTTGGTGCGCGTGCGCAACATCACCGGCGCGACGATTCTGGGGTCGGGGGAGGTGGTGCCGATTGTGAACGTGAGCGACTTATTCAAATCCGCGGTGACACTGACCGGCGCGCGCACTCAGGCGCAGAAACCCGCCGAGGCTGCCGGTTCCAAATCAATTTTGGTGGTGGACGATTCCATCACTTCCCGAAGTCTGCTCCAAAATGTGCTGGAAGCCGCCGGGTATCGGGTGACCACCAACGTCGATGGTGTGGATGCGTTCACCACCCTGCGGCAGGAATCGTTTGATTTGCTGGTATCCGACGTGGAAATGCCTCGGATGAACGGGTTTGAGCTGACCGCCAAAGTGCGCGCCGATAGTCGGTTGGCGAATCTGCCCGTGATTTTGGTGACATCGCTCAGTTCCCGCGAAGACCGTGAACGGGGCATTGATGTGGGCGCTGACGCTTATGTGGTCAAAAGTAATTTCGACCAAACCAGTTTATTGACCATTGTTGAACGGTTAATCGGGTGAGATTATGATTCGGGTGTTGATTGTGGATGACTCATTGGTTGTCCGAAATTATTTGCAGTTCATTCTATCGTCGGACAGCGAGATTGACGTGATTGCCACCGTTCCCGATGGCGAAACCGGGGTGAAGCTGGCGGAGAAATATCGCCCGGATGTCATCACCATGGATATTAATATGCCGCAAATGGACGGTTTTGCCGCCACTCGCGCCATTATGCAGCAAACGCCCACGCCGATTGTGGTGGTGAGTGCGAATTACAAATCCACGGAAATCAGCCAATCGTTCAAAGCCATTGAGGCGGGCGCAGTGACCATCATCGAAAAACCATGCGGGTTGACCAACCCCAAACACGGCGAAATGGCGGCGGCGCTGATTGACGCGGTGAAACAAGCCGCCACCGCCACAGTTTTTCGGCACTCAAAACCGGCGACTGCGACTCGCACCCCGGCGGCGACCGCGCCCGCATTTTTGCCCTTCCACACATTCCGATACGTGGCAATCGGGGCGTCCACGGGGGGACCGCTGGTGTTGCAGGAAATTCTTTCGGCGCTCCCCGCAGATTTTCCCGTGCCGATATTGATGGTGCAGCACATTGCCATCGGGTTCACCGAAGGGATGGCATCATGGTTGGCGCAGAAATCGCCATTGCAGGTGGTGTTGGCGCAGAATGGCGTTGTGCCCGTCGCCGGCACGGCGTACATCGCCCCGGATGATATGCACATGACCGTCACGCGCGGCGGGGCAATCCGGTTGTTGAACGCCCCCCCCGAACACAGCGTTCGTCCCTCCGTGTCGGTGTTCTTTCGCTCGCTGGCGCAATATCACGCCAAACAAACGCTGGCAATTTTGCTCACCGGTATGGGCAAAGACGGCTCGGCGGAGTTGAAACAACTGAAAGATAACGGCGCCACCACCATCGCCCAAGACAAAGCCAGTTGCATCGTTTTTGGCATGTCCGGCGAAGCGGTGAAGCTGGGGGGCGCAACTTATGTGATGAACCCGCCCGAAATTATCAATCAAATGAAACATTTATGTATGAAAATGAAAAAGTAATCGGAGGAACTGATGACCTCATTTGACGCCGAACAATTTAAAGGCACGGAAATTTTAGTGGTGGAGGATAGCCGGACGCAAGCCATCGGGCTGAAATTTTTGCTGAAGGAACACGGTTTTGATGTGCGGGTGGCGTATGATGGCGTGCTGGCGCTGGCAGCCGTCGCCGAGCGCAAACCAGATTTGATTGTCAGCGATATTGTCATGCCCAATATGAACGGGTATGAGCTGTGCAAAAGCATTCGGGAAAATGAAGAAACGTATGACATCCCGGTCATTCTGCTGACCCAACTTTCAGAGCTGTCGGACGTGGTGAAAGCGCTGGAAAGTGGGGCGGACAATTTTGTCACCAAACCGTACAAGCCCGATTTTCTACTTTCGCGCATTCATCATATTTTGGTGAACCGGGAACTTCGGCGTGACCGCCACTCCGAGAAAATTATTGAGATATTCTTCGACAATCAGAAATATTCGTTTTCCGCCATGCCCACGCAGGTGATAGACCTGTTGCTCTCGACTTTTGAAAACGCGGTGGAAAAGAACAAAGAATTGCAACGGGTGAATCAGAAATTGCTGGAAGTTCAGCGTGAATTGCGCGACAAAAACAAAGAGTTGGAAGCCGCAAACGCCCAGAAAGACCGGTTTTTGGGGATGGCGGCGCACGATTTGCGGAATCCGCTCGGGCATATTGCGCTGGTGACCGACATGCTGTTGGATGATTTGGACGACCGGCTTACGCCGCAGGAGCGGGAAATGCTCACCATCACCCAGAATTCCAGCCGGTTTATGCTGGAGCTGGTGAACGATTTGCTCGATATTGCCAAAATCGAATCCGGAAAATTGAACCTTTCGCCGATGGAAACGGACTTCACGATGCTGACCCGGCGTAATGTGGCGCGCAATGCGACGCTGGCGGCGCGGAAAAATATCAAGATCGCATTTGAGGCGGAAGGGGACATTCCCCCGTTGATGCTCGACCCCGGCAAAATGGAACAGGTGCTGAACAATCTCATTTCCAATGCGGTGAAATATTCGTATCCGGATACAACGGTGCGGGTATCGCTGACGCGCCGGGGCGATGAGGTGGTGCTGGCAGTGACCGACGAAGGGCAGGGCATCCCCGCCGATGAGCTGGACAAACTTTTCCAGCCCTTTGAGCGCACCAGTGTGGAGACCACCGCCGGTGAAAAAAGTACCGGTTTGGGGCTTGCCATCGTCCAAAAAATAGTGGAAGGGCATCACGGGAGAATCTGGGTGGAAAGCGTCGTCGGCAAGGGGACAACATTCTTCGTTTCATTGCCCATTGAGGACAGTTTGACAGGATAGCCAAACTATTGTAAACTCGCGGCAGTTTACAGGAAAAAATTATGATTGCACAAATTTTTACCACTACCAAGCGCACCATCAAGCCGGACACCTTGTCTGGTTAGTTGTGTTGCTTGGGTAAAATTAGGGCATCGCGGCTTGTCAGACATCTCTGATGAGCCGTTTTTTTATTTTACACAATTTCCGGAGGAAAAAATGTCTGAAAAAGTAGCTGAATGTCCCGAATGCGCCGCCAATGTGGCTTTGCCCGCCGATGTGATGGAAGGCGAAATTGTCCAATGCCCCGAATGCGGGCTGGAGTTGGAAGTGCTGTCGCTCGCGCCGCTTTCGCTGGCGCAAGCCCCCGAAGAAGAGGAAGATTGGGGCGAGTAATTCCATTCAAAATGAAAAATTCAAAAATTGAAATGAAAGTGTGAAACTCAATGACACAACCAAGAATTGCAATGCTCCATTCGCGGGTGCGGGTGGAAGAAAAACTGCTCATTCAAGCCTTCGCCGAGCATAATGTGCCGGTGGATTTGATTGACGACCGGAAAATTGTCTTCGATTTGCAGGGCAACGGCTGGGGGAAATATGACGTGGTGCTGGAACGATGCGTCAACCACTCGCGGGCGTTGTACGCTTTGCGCATCCTGAATGACTGGGGCATCCCCACGGTCAACACGTATGAAGTGGCGGCAATCTGCGGCAACAAACTGGAAACGACCTCGGCGCTGGTGCGCGAAAATATCCCCGTGCCGCGCAGCAAAATCGCCTTCACACCCGAATCGGCGTTGCAGGCGATTGAGGAATTGGGCTATCCGGTGGTGCTCAAGCCCGCCGTCGGCTCGTGGGGGCGATTGCTCTCAAAAATCAACGACCGTGAAGCGGCGGAAGCCATTTTGGAGCACAAACAGGTACTCGGCACGTATCACCATTCCATCTTTTACATTCAGGAATATGTCCACAAACCCGCGCGCGACATCCGCTCTTTTGTGGTGGGCGATGAAACCGTGGCGGCGATTTACCGCTATTCCGACCACTGGATCACCAATACCGCGCGCGGCGGACACGCCGAAAATTGCCCCGTCACCCCCGAAATTGACCGCCTGTCGCGTGCGGCGGCGAACGCCGTCGGTGGCGGCGTGGTTGCCATTGACCTGCTGGAAACCGCCGACGGAAAATTGCTGGTCAATGAAGTGAATTACACGATGGAATTTCGGAACAGCATTGATACCACCGGCGTGAACATCCCCTCGCGGGTGGTGGATTATGTTTTGGCAGTGGCGAAAAATCGCC
>CAZMXX010000196.1:0-7471 GCA_964570315.1 uncultured Anaerolineaceae bacterium
GTACTGGTGCTTCCGGCGTTACGCAGGTTGACCGAACAGCGTCTCAAGCGAGGTGTCTGGCCGCAGGTCATTGAACGGTTGGGATACGGACGTCAACACTGGCATAACTACCTGAATTTGCTGAAGCTGTGCGACGAGGCGTTGGAAATTGCGCACCGTCACCGGCTGAAAGAGGGGCAGTTGCGTCCGCTCACCACTATCGAAAATCCGATTGAACAAATATTGGTGGTCAAGGCGCTGCTCACCGGCGATACACCGTCGTCGCAGTTTAGGCAGACAGAGAAGCCACCGAAGCGGGCGACCGCAAAGCCGGTGCCCATTGAAGTGTGGCGACGGGCAACGAAAAATTTACACCGCAGTTTTGAAGCCATCCCGTCTGAGGAGCTCAATGTCATTCGAAACACCGTCGCCGGTGACCCCGCCCAACGTCGCCTGCTGACAGAGCTTCGGGATCGGCTTAATGAAATTTTGTCGGAGGAGTAAGCGATGACACTGCAAATCACCCCCGGTTTCACGACCGCAACCGTACCGCCGATGTCAATCAGTCCGCCCCCGCCGGGCGGGACGTTGACCCGGCGTGACATTCCCGCACTGCTAAACGAGCCTGCGGCCTGGCTGTTTCGCACCACACAAACCGAACCGTTTGAACTGCCGGAACAGTCGCTTGACCGTGCCATCATTGGCAAAACAGCCGCTGAATTTCTCATTAGCCTGGCGGTGCTGGCATTCCGCGTCAAAGCTACTGCCGTGCGCCCGACATCAGCTATGTATCGAGTCATCTTGATAGACTACACCCCGTGGCAAAAAAATGACCCGCCGGTGCCGCTGCTGGATTTGCTCAACTTGCCTCGGCGCGCGCTGGCATTGCACAATGAAGCGGTGCGATTACTGCTGCGCCGGAACGATGCTTCGGCGGTGCGAAGTGCAATGAGTTTGGTGTTGCAAGACGGCATCACTGCCGGCATACACCGGGCAGAGGCTTTCTATTACGTTGCCAAAATGCTGTCGCTGGTCACCGGCGCTTACACGCAGGTCTAATCAAATGCTATCTCGGGCGGAACGGATATTGTTGACACAATTAATTAATGACCGGATAGCGGCGCTGCCACCGGCAAGTGCGCAAGTTGACGCGCTGCACAGGCTTTGCACAAAAATCAAAACCGGCGGCGAATTTTTGACCGCAAAGGAAATTCAACGAGCACTGAACGTCGCCGGCGAACCGGACAATCGTCACTGCCGGTGGGTCGTCTACGCCTCGGACGTTCCGGTTTTAGCGGATATCTTGAATGCCATGCAGGTGCAATACGCCACAAGCGGGAGGGATACCGTCAGTGCCTAAGCACACGATGCCGACCAATATCACCGTTCACGGCGTTTTCGACCGTGACCATTTGCGCGAACAAATCATCCAGCCGGACCGCATTTTTCGTGTTACGTATTATTTTGTGGATTACTGGCTGCCGCTACTGAAACCGAGTGCGGCGTGGCTGGTTGTTGCTTTGCAGCAAAGCTACTGGCAAAAAGAAAAAGGTGTGATCACACATGCTCGACTGGGTGAGCAAAGTGGGTTGAAACGTCATCAAGTAATGAATTTGCTAAATGATACAGAGCGAAGTATTGCCTCCCCCGCACCGGTATTCGGTACAGCGTTCTATTTGAGCTGGTTTTTACGCGGGATTAATAGAGGCGGGCGAGCCGGGCAAGGGAAGCGCGCCAATACGTATACGGTACTGCTCAACGCGCCACTGACACCGCAGCATCAAGCCGGATTGTTCGCATTGTTGACCGGTATCAAACAGCGCTATCACGACATAGAAGAGCGGTTGGATGCCATTCAATCCATCATCGATACGCCGCAGGCGGAGTTACTGACGCGGCTGCAAAACACCCAAGCCCAATTACCGTCAGCGCCTGTCTCTATCGAGCAGATGGTTATGAATGTCTGCGACATCCGGCAGTCCAATCATCCCCTGCGGGAAACGGTACAATCTGCTGCCGCCCGGTTGACCGACCACCTGCTACAGCCCCGGCAAGCATATCTGGGACATCAGTATTTCCGTGAAAAATGGATTTCGATTTTGGGCAGTAACGCTGGTTGGATGCTGACGGTTATTCGGCGACACGGATACGCCGAGGCAAACGGTTCGGAAATCCGTAACGAATTCGAGTATCCTCGCCGAGTACTGGCAAAAAAGCTGGGCATCTCCGAACGCACACTGCGGCGCAACCTGACCGAAAAAGAAGAGGATATCAGACAATTCATCCCGGACTTAACAACTGACAAGACGATGCTCTCCGGTCATATCCGTGTTAACGATGATCCGTTGGTAGCATCAGATAAGAAAATGTTGGCACAGTGGCGACGCGCCCAAAAAACAAAAACCGGACAAAATTCTACAACGGCTCTTGCCGAGACTGGACAAAATTCTACAACGGCTTCCCCCGGGGTTGGACAAAATTCTACAACGGCTCCCGCCGAAGTTGGACAAAATTCTACAACAGTTCCCCCCGAAATTGGACAAGATTCTACAACGGCTTCCCCCGAAGTTGGACAAAATTCTACAACGGCTTCCCCCGGGGTTGGACAAAATTCTACAACAGTTCCCCCCGAAATTGGACAAAATTCTACAACGGAATCTTTTAAAGCACTTTTAAAAAGCACTTTTCAAGATTCAGCACCTCAACAACAACAGCACCAAATTGTTGTTGCTGATGAGGATATTCCGGATTCGTCACCGGTTAAAAAATTTCTGGCGGGCATCGGGATTTTCGAGCCGGCGCTGTCAAGGCTACTGGCGCTGCCACACGTCACGCCGGCGTACGCACGTCGGTGGCGGGACTGGTTTGTGACGCAAGATCGTTACGGCGCCGGTTGGGTGATCCGCCAAATGCAGTCGGCGTTGTCACCGCCGGAGAAACAAACGTTGCAATTTCCACTACCGGAATATCTTCGGACGGAGCCATCGCAACTCGAAAAACAGTGGTCGCAAATTGTGGACTCGTTGCGCGGCACGATGACCGCCGCTATGCACCGTGATACCGTGGCGACGGCGCAGGCGCTGTCACTGATTACCCCCTCGTCACCCGATGAACCGGCAATTTTGACGGTTACTGCACCGACGCCGATTGCCCGGGCATGGCTGGGGGAACGATATAGCCACCGAATTCAAGAGGTGTGGGAGCAACTGTTCGACAAAACTATCATTCTGACCGTGAAGGAACCCGTCACCGATGCACAAAATACTCGTCATTGACGACAATTTTGCCGAAGTGCAAAGTCTGAATTACGCGCTGGAGATGGCCGGGTATCGGGTATTCTTCAGCCGTCGCGGTGAAGACGGATTGGATTTAGCCCGCACTCACGAACCGGCGCTCATATTGTGCGACATCACCATGCCCGGTATGAGCGGGTTCGACGTATCCACGATCTTGAAATTGGATCCACGCACAAAAAATATTCCCGTAATCTTTTTGACGGCACGTGAAAACGACGAAGATATTGTTCACGCCTTTGATACCGGTGTCGACGATTACATCAAGAAGCCGTACAGCATTACTGAAGTGCTGGCTCGCGTCAAACGTCTGATGCAAAAAAGCAACCGGGGCGAGGCTAATTTGAAACAGTACGGGCAATTGTGGCTGAGTCCCGGCTCGCAAATGGCCTTCATCGAAGGGCGAAAAGTACAATTGTCACTCAAAGAAACACTCATCCTCAACGAGCTGATTAGTCGTTCGGGCAAAATAGTCACTATTGAGCAGTTAGCCGCTATCGCCTTGGGGGTAACCGAACCGACTCGTGCTGACCGGCATACCATTGCTACGCATATCTATAACCTGCGCCATCGGAAGCTAAAATTGGAGTCCACCCGTGCAACTTACATACATACCGACGGACATCGCGGCTACCGGTTGGTCAGCGAGGAAACCGGATTGGAATTGACCCCGGCAGACGCAACATACATACAAAAAACCACCGGTGACTGACATAAATCAAGAGAAATCAAGAAAAATTGACCCATGGGTCAAGAAAAATTGATTTTTTGCTATTGACTTGGAAATTTTAATTGTTATATAATCTTTACTGTGGACAGACGGTATCTGCAACACAGCAAATTCATCAAAGTCATAGAGACCGGTGAGACGCTAGCCAGGATCAGTGTGGAAGGCAACAGTAATGTCATCATCCACTTTTGGTCAAAGGTTCGCAAAACGGAAGTGTCTATTCCGTTGACAGAGTTGATACGCTTGGCACTGTCCACTTGCGAAGAGCAAAACGAAAACGAACAACATGTGGTATCAATCCGGGACGGATTTATTAGAGCCTGAGAGCCAGCACCCGGATGATACCTCCACGGTTGACCAGAGCCCGAGAGCCCGTGTCAAAAATAACCGCGGTGTTGTCCGAATTTATTTTGCAGCTGAATACAGTAGTTCGGTGTGATGGATACGCGCCGGACGGACGTTTGAGAGCCAGAGCCGGAGAGCCGGAGCCGCGTCAATGGAAATTTCCATTGGGGCGGCTTTTCTTTTTAGGACGAGGAAACGCAATGACCAAAACCATGCTTGCCGATATTCCCGATACCATTCGGGAGACCGTATCAGCCGAAATTAAAGCATACAATTTTTCGGAAACAGAGACACGGTGGCTGGTTGCCTTATTGATCGACAACCCGCTCACCCCGGCGCCGACTGCTGCGGCGATGGTTGCGCGTGTCGCCGGGCGTCCACTGGGGCAGACCCTGTTGGCCATTGAAACGGCGCTGGCAGCGTTGCCTGCCCCGTCCCCCGACCTGATGCCGGCAGAACGTCGGATGACTATCGTTATTTTACAGGCGGTTGTCGTCCGTTTGACCAATATTCTCACCCAGCTGAATTCAGGAGTATAGCATGAACTTTCGCGCATTCAAGTCTTTGACGTTTTTTACCGGTCTGATTTTGTTCATCGGCGCATTCATTACGTTAATATTGGCGGGTAACCTCTTCAATCCTGCGCCGTATCGAGTGGTCATCGCCAAACAAGATATCTCCGTATATAGCACGCTGACACCGGATATGCTGGCGGTTGATGAGCAGACGATGAACCCGCGGGTAGCCAAACAGTTAATTCACGAAAATGAGATTGACCGTTTTTTAGGCGGCACGATTGTCGAACCCATTCACGCCGGCGAGCCACTGCGACTGATGGCAATTGTGACCGCCGATTCTCCCGGGGCGGCAAACCGCCTCTCACTGGCTTTGGACGACCCGACCAAGGTCGCTATGGTCATCCCCGTTACCCCCGATATTATTCCCGATAACGTGCTCGCCGGCGACTATGTGAACATCCAGCTTGGCGTCGGGCAGGTGCCGCAGCAGTACGGTGATTATGGCGGTACTCCGGCAGACACCGCGGACAAAGAAGCGGTATCCATGCCGTTCGCCAAGATTGTATTGCAAAATATCCCGGTTTTGCAGGTGTACCACGAACAGGTGCCCAACCCCAATTACGGCAGCGGTTTCGGCGATCAAACGCAAAACGAAGCACCGTATATTGACGGCGATTTGCAACGCATTACCGTGCTGGTGCCGCAGGAGGCGCAGGAAATGCTGGCGTTTGCCATTGAAAACGGTTCGCTACGGTTGTCGCTGGTGCCATTGGTGGCCGTCAAAAACAATCTCCCGCAGCCGACCGGCGGTGTCACGTGGGATGACTTTTTGGCATTCTTCAAAGCGCAGCGCGAGGCGCGGCAGACGATGGTTTCCGCTACGCCGCAAACGCCACTGTTGAGCGGGCGCAAGAATGTTACCCACACAATGCCGTTAACCGCCACCAATCCGCTTACCCAAGCCGGCATTATCACCCCCGGCATACAAGTTGACGGTGGCGAGGCGGACGCAGCTGCAACCACGCCGGTCATCAACAATCCCGGCGTTATTCGCGCCACCGTCAACGGCGATGTAACCGCCGTTGACCTCAATAGTCTGGTACTGCCCGGCATATTGTGTCTGGGAGCGCTTGTTATTTTGGTGGGCGGGGTGGCAATGCTCAAAAGCGCCCGCAGGAAAAAGGATGTCGTTTAAGCGGCGGATACGGAAATTAACAGCGGGAGACCAGAAACAATGTCAATTTTAGACGCATTTGACTCGCAAGCGCAAAACGGAAATCAACCGGAGCGGACAGACGGGAAAATTCGGGTGCTGGTGGCACTGGAACGCGGTGATGTGAACAGCATTACCCTACTCAGCAGCATGATGGGAAGAGAAGACACCCAACTGGTACTGGCCGGGCTGACATGGGATGGCACGCTGATTTACAGCGACGCATTGGAATATGATGCCGACGCGGTGCTGCTGTCGCCGCAAATTGCCAACTTTGATCTTTCGGTCATTCAAAAACTGGCAAATTACGAAGACCGCCCAATCATCACCGTGGGCGTCATTTCCCACGCCGGTGACTGGGCAATCACGCTCGAAGATGCCGGTGCAGCCGGGCATTTGTATCAACCGTTGGATGCGTCAAGTATCCGGCGGTTGGAAACCACATTGGCGCAGGGATTGCGTAAGGCGGAACAGTACCGGGATTCAACCTCATACGTGCCGGATATTGACCGCAAGATGGCGCGGCTGATGGCACAGAGTTCCAAGGGCTGGGCAAGACAGGTCATTACCGTTTACTCCAATGTCGGCGGGGTCGGCAAAACTACCACCGCGGTGCAGATGGCGACCATTCTCGGCGTGAAAACACCACTCAAAGTGCTGCTGGTTGACGCTGACATGAACAAAGGAGATGTGCATACCCAGTTTGGATTAGCCATCGGGCGCGAGAAAATCACCGAACGCGCTCGCAATTTGTATGCGCTGGCAAAAGAATATGACCGGCTGGCGGAGAGTCCGCCCGGCGGCGCCAACCGACGTATCCCCATCTCGCCGCACCTGCTGAACAAATACGTCACCCGCTACGGCAATAGCGGATTATTTATTCTCAAAGGTATTCCGGAAACACATGCCGCCGTCAGTACGCCGTCACTCGGCGCGCTGCGGGCGGTGGATTTTATGAATGCGCTGATTGACACCGCCGCCCGGGAATATGATTTTGTCATCATTGACTGCGGCCAAAGCTATAACCAGCCGGTGCATATGGTGGCGCTGGAGCGGGCACACCAGATTCAACTGGTGGTTAATACCACCTTTCCCAGTTTGTACCAAACGCAGAAGGTGCTGCGTTGGGCAACCCGCAATGACGTCGGACGCTTTGAGGACAGCAAACGTTTCCGCATTTATCTTGATCGCAACAAAGTACGGGTCTTGGTCAACAAATTTCACGAGCGGCATGGCATCACCCGCAAAGAAATTCAGAAAATTTTGCTGGGGCTACCGATATTCACCGAGATTCCGGTCGCACCCAACGAAGAGACGGTTATTGCGGTCAATACTGCCTTCAAAACCCATAAACCGTTGGTGCTGGCGATGCCGGAAAGTCCGGTTTCGCAAG
>CAZMXX010000197.1:0-7412 GCA_964570315.1 uncultured Anaerolineaceae bacterium
TCAGCCGGAAATCAGCTTGCCGACTGGAAATTTTGCGCCGTTTGTGTTACGATGTTGAAGTGGAAATCGGTAAATTGAAAATTTGTCATTGGGCGTTTATGAGGCGTGAAACGCGATGCATCAAATGTGAGACCCTGAAATCCGAAACCTGAAACTTAAAACCCTAAACCTGAAACCCTAAACTTATGACCACAAAAACCAAAGTTTTCTTCTTCATAATTGTCGGTTTGGCGGCGATAGCGGTTGTAGCAATGCTGTCGCTGGAGCAGATGCAGGTGTACACCCTGCCCACGCGCGGCGGTGTGAGCACCGACCTGCGCATCGCCGTTTCTCCCGCGCTGGAAAGCTGGGCGCGCGATGCCGCCACGGAATTCAATCAGCGTAACAGCCAGATTTCGGTGCAGATTGTGGCGCTGAAAGGGCTGGATGCTGCCCAGCAGCTCGATTTGTCGAAAGCCGATTCGCTACCGGATGCGTGGATTGCCGACGCCGATTTTGTGCGCGAAATGGCGCGCAGTGTGCCGTATGATGAAACGGGTCCGTCGGTGGCGCAGGACGGGCTGATTTGGCTGGCGGTCATTCAGCGTGCCGGGTTGCAGGGCAACCTCAATTGGAACACAATCCATACGGCGGCGACAGACTCCGCGCAGTGGCAAATTTGGGGCAACGGCGATCCCCGTTTTGATGCCGCCCTCCCTTCTCCGAAAAACAGCGTGGCGGGTCTGGCGGCGTTCCTTTCGGCGGCGGCGAGTTATCATCAACAACAGGTTTTGAACGCAACACTGGTGGCAGACACCGATTTCCTGCGTTGGGTGGATGAAATTCTGAACGCCGTGCCGGACAAAAACGGTTCGCCATTGAACCAACTCACCCGTACCCCGCCCTCGGTGGATGTGGGGATGATTTTGCAAAGTCAACTGCCGAACGTGAATCGTAATCAGTTCATGGAACAAGCGCCCCAATATCCGGTGGTGTTCAATTTCCCGTATCTGATTCGGCGGGGCGATACCGCCAAAAACGCCCCCGACCGCGAAAAAGCCGCCGAAATTTTCCGCGATTTTCTGCTGAGCGCAGACCAGCAAAACCGGTTGCCGTCGTATGGGCTGCAATCGGCGGGCGCGTTTGCCCCCGCCAATGCGGTGGTGGCAGATGGCGCCACGGCGGAACGATTGCGGGCGCAATTTAAGTAGGTTGTGAATGGTTGGTGGTCTCCCTCTTGGGTATTGTTGTGAGATAGACGTTGAATTCACCGCGAAGCCGCTAAGGTCTCGAAGCAAAAAAGCGGGAAACAAAGAAAAACTTGGTTTGCTTTGAGACTTTGCGGTTCATTTCGGCGCGGTGACTACTCACAACACTTAACGGGAGGATGACCGAATAGTTGTGTGTAAAATAATGACGCGAGCAAAGGAGGCATATAAGTGAAAACTTTATTGTTTCTGTTCGGATTGCTTCTTGGTTTGTCGGGTTGCTACAATGCCATCTCGTCCGATAATGTCTCTGCACCGCCTTCAACGAAAGCACAAACTGCACCGCAATTTGTGACGGATGTGGAAACCATTGCTCAAAATTTTTCTGATGCGACTGCTCTGGCGGATACGTCACCCGTGGATGACCTTCCCCAGACTATTCGCCGGTTGCAAGCCATTAGAGCAGAATTGCAGAACATTGACACACCACCTGAGGCGCTTCAAACTAAAGCCGCTTTAGATAGCTATATGGACTCGAAAATCCAGTGTTATTTTAAGCGTTTGGCTCCGGCTGAGGCGATGGTTAATAGCGAAAAGAAGGATTTGTGCAGCCTGTCAGAATCGAAGCTGAATTATTTCCATCAACAATTGGATGCGCTCAAAGAATAAATTAGCGGTTGCGCCATTGATATAATCGATAGAAGAACGGCGGCGATAAAGACAAATGCTCTCTGCAACTTTGAACTTTGAACCTGAAACTTGAAACCTGAGACCCAAAACCCGAAACGGAGTGTGACATGCGCTACAAAAAAATCTGGATGATAACCCCGTTGTTTTTGATGACCTTGCTGGCATGCTCACTGCTGGGGGGGAGCAATCCCGATGACCCCTTCAACGGGAATGTTTCCAAGCCCAAAAACGCCATCGAAATTTCCATCATCTACGCGCCGGAAAGTAAACTTTATATGCCCGAAGCGATAGACAATTTCAATCGCAGTTACGCCAACGGCATCAACCCGCTCACCGGCGAAAAACTGGGGAAAGAAGAAAAACCGATTTTCGTCACCGGCGAACCGGGTTCATCCGGCACCATTCATCAGGGCATCATCAACGCCATCATCGCCCCGAATAACGCCAATGTTGCCAAACCGACCATCTTCGCACCGTCGGTGAGCCACTGGCTCGCGCTGGTCAACTATCAAACCGGACGGCAGGTCTTCGATTTGGCGGACAGCCCTTCCACCGCGCTCGCGCCGGTGGTGATGGCTATTTGGGAAAGCCGGTTGCAGGCTTTGCAGCAGGCAAACGGCGGCGCGCCCGTCGGCTGGGAAGAGCTGTTGCAGGTGATGCAATCGTCCAACGGCTGGGCGGATTACGGCATCAGCGGCGACCGCACAACGGTCTATTACGGGCACACCGACCCGTATGTCAGTTCCACCGCGCTCTCCACCCTCATCGCCGAATTTTACGCCAGCGCGAAATATAACGCCGGCAACACCGATTTGCGGCGACTCAGCATGCAGGAAGTGCAGAACCCCGCCGTGCAACAGGGCGTGCGCGACATTGAAAATCTCATCAAGCATTATTCATCGCGTACCACCGAATTTAAAGAATACATCGCCCAGGGACCGAGCTATCTCGATTTTGTGGCGCTGGAAGAAAACGATCTGATTTACATCAATCAGGGCAAAACCAACTATCAGCCGCCCGAAAAACTGGTGGCGCTCTATCCCAAAGAAGGCACCTTCTGGCATGAACATCCCTTCGGCATTGTGAATGCGGATTGGACGACCGACGAGCAGCGCGCCGCCGCCAAAATCTTCACCGAATATGTTCGCAGCGTGGATGTGCAGCAGAAAATTTTGGAAAGCGGCTTCCGCCCGGTGAATCCCGCCGTGCCGTTGGGCTATCCCATTGTGCCGGAACTGGGCGTTGACCCGAACCAGCCCACCACCGTGCTCGACGTGCCCGACCCCGATGTCATCGCCGCCGTGCAAGCCAGTTGGCAATACGTGAAAAAACAAGCCGACGTGCTGGTGGTCTTCGATGTGTCCGGTTCAATGACCGGCTCGAAGATTGACCAGGCGAAACAAGCCGCGCTCGCATTTTTGGACAATATGCCATCGCAGAACCGGGTCGGGTTGGTGAAATTCAACCAGAATGTGGAAATGGCTGTGCCGCTCGCTTCATATGAAGGCGCCAGCACCACCATTCGCCAGCAGGTGCAGGCGTTGGAGGCGGGAGGCGACACCGCACTGTATGACAGCATCATCGAAGCCATCAACGTGATGCGCGCCGGAGACGACGGGACACAAAATCGCATCAAAGCCATTGTGGTACTGAGCGACGGCAAAGACACCGCCAGCTTCAATGCGTTGAACGATGTCATCACCACCATTGCCTCGGCGCAGGGCGACCGCAACCCGGTGCTGGTCATTCCGGTGGCATACGGCTCCGATGCCGACATCAGCGCGTTGAATGCCATCGCCCGCGCCGCCAGCACCAAAGTCCAATCCGGCGACCCGAAAGACATCCAAAAAGTGCTGGAAATTATCAGTAGTTATTTCTAAAAAAGTTGCAGGGTAGCAATGTGACAAGGTAGCAACCCTGCAACCCTGCAACCTTGCAACCTTGCAACCTTGTAACCCTGTGAACCTGTGAACCATCATGACCGCAATCACGCTCGATAATCTCACCCGCCGATTTTCCGGCGGCAAAAACGAATCCGAATTCACGGCGGTGGACGGGCTGACCTTCGAGGTTCGGCGCGGCGAGGTCTTCGGTTTTTTGGGACCCAACGGCGCGGGCAAAACCACCACCGTCCGCATGCTCGCCGCGCTGATTGCCCCTTCGGCGGGCACGGCAATCGTCAACGGGCATCCGCTCGGCGCGGATAACACCGCCATTCGCCGCGACATCGGCATTTTGACCGAGAGTCCCGGCTTGTACGAAAGTCTTTCCGCGCGCCGCAACCTCCGCTTTTTCGCGGATTTATATGAAGTGGCAGACCCCGACGGGCAGGTGGAAAAATATCTGCGCCAATTCGGGCTGGCTGACCGCGCCGATGACATTGCCGGTACGTTCTCCAAAGGGATGAAGCAGAAACTCGCGTTGGCGCGGGCAATGCTCCATGAGCCGCCCATTCTTTTTCTGGATGAACCGACTTCGGGGCTGGATCCATCGGCGGCGAAAACCGTCCGCGAAGCCATCGAAACTCTTTCGGGAGAGGGGCGAACCATCTTCATGTGCACCCACAATTTGGACGAAGCCGAGCGGCTCTGCGACCGCATCGGGGTGCTGAATCGCGGCAAACTCGTCGCGCTCGATACTCCCGCCGCCCTGCGCCGGCGATTGTTCGGACAAGCGACGCTGGTGCGGGTGGAAAATCCTTCATCATCGTTGGTGGCGCAGGTTGAAGCCCTGTCCTTTGTGCAACGGGCTTCCCTCGCCGACGAGACGCTATCCGTTTCATTGGATGACAGCGCCGCGCACACCCCCGATTTGGTCGCCGCGCTGGTGGGGCTGGGGGTGCGCATCCAGCAGGTTTCGGAGCAGACCCATTCATTGGAAGAAGTCTACCTTTCGCTGGTGGAGGGAGATGTATGACCCGGCTCAAAACAATCATCCTCAAAGAATTCGGCGAAATTCTGGGCAATAAATTATTGCTGTACACCATCATCGGACCCGTGTTGATTCTGCCCATTTTGCCTTTGGCGGTCGGTTATTCCACCACCGCCTTTGGCGACGTTGACCCCATCACCGCCAAAGATGTGGCGATATTCATCAAACAGGTTCCGCAGTGGGCGGCTTTACCGGCGGCGGACGTGTTCCAAATTGTGATGATGCAGCAAATGATGGTGCTGTTTCTGGTAATCCCGCTCATCATCCCGATGACCGTTGCCGCTTTCAGCATCATCGGCGAGAAAAAAGCGCGCACGCTGGAGCCGTTGCTGGCAACACCCACCACCACCATGACCATCCTGCTGGGGAAATCGCTGGCGGCGGTTGCACCGGGGCTGGTTGCCACGTGGTTCGCCTATGGCATTTCGTTGGTGGGGCTGAAGTTCATCGTCGCGCCGGTGGTCTTCGCGGCGGTCTCCGGCGTTACATGGTGGGTTGCCATGCTGTTGCTCGCACCGCTGCTCTCCATTTTCGCGGTGATGATTGGCATCATCATCTCCTCGCGGGTGAATGATACCCGTGTGGCGCAGCAACTCGGCGGGGCGGTGGTCATCCCCGTGGTCGCGCTCAGCATCGGACAAGTGACGGGGTTTCTGCTGTTGAATCTGAATTTGATGCTCATCGCTTCCGTGGTGGCGCTCGTGCTCGATGCGGTGGCACTGTGGGTGGCGGTGGTACTCTTCGAGCGGGAACGGATTCTCACGCGGTGGAAGTAAGGTATGAAGCAGGGAGCAGGGAGCAAGCATATTGCCTTCCCCTTGCTCCATACTCCTTGCTCCATACGCCCAAAAACTTCTGTGAATTATTGCACCGAAAAATAGACGGTAGTATACTTTCCCCAACAAGATTATCAACCCAATTAATAAACAGAGAGGTTTATGATGGAATATCGAATTGAATCTGATTCAATGGGTGAAATCAAAGTCCCCGCCGATAAATATTACGGGGCGCAAACAGCGCGGTCGCTGATGAACTTCAAAATTGGCGGCGAGCGTTTTCCGCGTGAGTTGATCCGCGCGTTGGGCATCCTCAAAAAAGCCGCCGCACTGGTCAACGAAGAAGTGGGCTGGCTGCCCGCCGAAAAAGCGAAACTCATCGTGCAAGCCGCCGATGAAGTTATCGCGGGCAAGTTGGATGAACATTTCCCGCTGGTGGTGTGGCAGACCGGCAGCGGCACGCAAACCAATATGAACACCAACGAGGTGATTTCCAACCGCGCCATTGAACTGGCGGGCGGCGAATTGGGCAGCAAAAAACCAGTGCATCCCAATGATGACGTGAACAAAGCCCAGTCGAGCAATGACACCTTCCCCACTGCCATGCACATCGCCGCGGCGGAACAGGTGGTGCATCATCTGATTCCGAATGTGACCGCGTTGAGGGATGCGCTGGCGGCAAAATCGGAGGAATTCAAAGACATCATCAAAACCGGGCGCACCCATTTGATGGACGCCACGCCGTTGACGCTGGGGCAGGAATTTTCGGGGTATGTGGCGCAACTCGACCACGGGCTGAAACGCATCAACAACGCGCTCGATTCGCTGTATGAATTGGCGCTCGGCGGCACGGCGGTGGGCACCGGGCTGAACACCCATCCCGATTTTGCGGTGAAAACGGCGGCGCGGATTGCGGAACTCACCGGCTTGCCCTTCCGCACGGCGGAAAATAAATTCGAGGCGCTGGCGGCACACGACGCGATTGTGGAGATGAGCGGCGTGCTGAAAACGCTGGCGGCGTCGCTGTTCAAAATTGCCAACGATGTGCGCTGGATGGGGTCGGGTCCGCGCTGCGGGTTCGGCGAATTGAGCCTGCCCGCCAATGAACCGGGCAGCTCCATCATGCCGGGCAAAGTGAACCCCACGCAGGCGGAAGCGATGACCATGGTCTGCTGTCAGGTGATGGGCAACGATGTCGCCATCAATTTCGGCGGCGCCAGCGGCAATTTTGAACTAAACGTCTACAAGCCGGTGATGATTTACAATCTATTGCAATCCATCCGCCTGCTGGGGGACGCCTGCGATTCCTTCCGCAAAAATATGATTGCCGGCACGAAAGCCAATCCCGAAAAAATCCGCTATTATATGGAAAACTCGCTGATGCTGGTGACGGCGTTGAACCCGTATGTCGGGTATGACAACGCGGCGAAAATTGCCAAAAAGGCGCACGCAGAGGGCAAAACGCTGAAGGAAGCCGCCGTGGAATTGGGCATTCTCACCGCCGAACAATTCGACGAATATGTGCGCCCCGAAAAAATGATTGCTCCGAAACAGGTGTAATTTACCGTTGTGATTTGAGGTTGTCTCTCCGTTGCGTGTTGTGAGTCGTCACCGTGCCGAAATGAACCGCCAAGCCGCAAAGCAAGCCAAGTTTTGCTTTGTGACCTTAGCGGCTTCGCGGTGAATTCAACGTCTATCTCGCAGTCGTCACCGTGCCGAAATGAACCGCAAAGCCGCAAAGCAAGCCAAGTTTTTCTTTGTGACCTTAGCGGTTTCGCGGTGAATTCAACGTCTATCTCGCAGTCGTCACCGTGCCGAAATGAACCGC
>CAZMXX010000198.1:0-7378 GCA_964570315.1 uncultured Anaerolineaceae bacterium
TTCATCCACTTTTTGATGAAACCGCTGCTAATTGCACAAATGTTACGTTAGAGATTGGAGATTGGCAATTAGAAATTAATCTCCAATTATCAATCTCCAATTACCAAGTTAGCCTTTCATTTTTGCCAGAATTGCCATTAACCGCTCATTGCCACCGGCGGGCGGACGCCAGTCCATTTGCAGGGCTTCCGCCCCCTGGTCAATCACCGCGTCGGTGAAGGATTGCAGCCCGGCGTTGATGGCGGCAAGCGGTTGCGACAGGAACGCGCCATCAACGGGTGGGAGTTTTTCGGCGGTAGATTCTTCGGCGGGATTCAACGCGCGGATGAGGCTGCCGACGTACCGTGTGGCGGCATCGTTGCTGGTGTCCACGTGCGCGCCGGCGTCTTTCAGCATGGCGATTTGCTCGTCCATACCTTGCGGGTCTGCATCGGTGCCGACCACCACCGCGACCACTTCCAGATGCCGTCCGGCATCGGCGGCGATTTTCTTCGCCCGGGCGATGGCGGGGGCGAGTTCACCGGCGGGGTTCATGTGTGCGCCGTCGCCCAGCACCACGTCCAGCAGAATCACCGCCACTGCCGGGTCTTCTGCCTCTTTCAGCAGGCGGCGGATGCGCAAATCGTTGTCCATCATGGGGTGCAATCGCCCCACGGTGAATTCATCTTCGCCCAAGTCAATGATGCAATTTCCCTCACTAACCAGCGCGTCTTTCATTTTAAAAGAGGAATCTAACGGCGCGTTTGAGAGGACGTTGGGCAGATAATCTTTCAGGATGAGTTGGGCTTCAAAGGCGAGTGTGCCGCCGGAGAACAGCCCGCGCAGATATTTTTGCCCCTCGGCGAATTTGTCCAGAGGCAGCGGCTCGTCCACGGGGGGATTTTCCGCCAGCGAGACCGCCATCTCTGCGGCTTCATCAAAGGTGGAAACAAAATACAGGTTGTCCATGCGGCGGGCGGGTGGGGTGTAGCCGATGAAATCGACCACCACCGGTTTTTGGGTGGAACGCGCCAGCGTCAATAGTGCTTCGGCAACGGTGGGGGCGGGGGGTTTGGAAACCAGCACAATCACCGAGGTGTCGGGGTCATCAATGAGCAGTTGCAACCCTTGCCGCGCGGTAATCGCGCCGACGGCTTCTTTCAAATCGCGCCCACCCGTGCCGAGGGCGTGGGTGATACCGCCGCCCATTTGGTGGATGCGAGCGGTGGTTTGTTGCAAGCCGGTTCCGCTGGCGGCAACCACGCCGATGGCTCCGCGCCGCACACGATTGGCGAATCCCAGCCCGATGCCGTTCACGATGGCAGTGCCGCAATCGGGTCCCATCACCAGCAACCCTTTGGCGGTGGCTTCTTTTTTCAACGAAATTTCATCATCCAGCGAGACGTTATCGCTGTATAAAAATACATGCCGATTGTGCTGCAATGCTTGCCGCGCCACACCGGCGGCGTATCGCCCCGGCACGGAAACCAGCACCCATTGCGATTGAGGGAGCATATCCACGGCAGCTTCGATGCTTTTGGGCATGTATTCCGCTTCCACGCCGCCCCCGCTTCGTTTGGCGAGCAGGTCATCAACTTGTGCCAGCGCGGCATCGGCGGCGGCATCATCTTCCGCTTTAACCACGATGAGCATATCGTCGGGGTTGGCGGCTTTGCCTTCGGCGGTGAGCAGGTTGCTTTGTGCCAGCACATCTTTGTTGGCATCCGTACCCATCACCACTCCGGCATCAATTACGCCGGGAACTTCTGACAGCGCGCGTTGCAGCAACATCAACACCACTGAGTCGTAATATGCCCCGGAGCGAATTTCAACCTTGGTCACAGTCATCAGAGGCTCCCTTTAGTAGGTTCTACCGCGCCCACCGAGCCGTTTGACATGTTCGGGGTCGTAGCAGTCGCCGAATTTGGTTTTGGGCATGCTTTCTTTTTTCTTCATCAATTCATCGTATTCGTCGTCGTCAACCATTGCCACAATGCGGGCGATGCTTGATTCGCCGTCCACGAATCGCCACGGGAAACACGCCACTTGCACGCGGCGGTTCACCAGCAGGTCGATGTCGCCGCCCACACATTCCGCGTGGATGATGCCTTTGGGGAACATCCACAGGTGCATCATTTGGTACATGTCGGGGGTGAAAACTTCAGGCAGAGATTTGCCGTATTTTTCGCGCATATGGGCATCCGCTTGTTCGGCTTGGGCGGGCATCCAGTCGCGGATTTTGGTGTTCATGGGATGGTCGGCGCTGCCGCAATCGACGCCCACCCATTTGATTTTCTTTTCTTCCAGCCATTTGGCAAAGCGGGCATCGGGACCGGGGTGCATGACCATGTAGCGTACTTCGTTGCCGTAGGGTTGGTCCCAGCCAAAATGATGATAGCCGGTGTGGATGATGAGGATGTCGTTTTCTTTGACTTCCACTCGTTCTTCAATCATTTCGGGGGTGTAGATGTCGTAATCGCCGCAGATGTCGCTCAGGTCAACAATGGCGGCTTCGCCCGCCAAAAAGTCGAAATCGAGGTTGGCGATGTCTTTGCCGGGAGTGTAAAAATGAATTTCGCCGTCAAGGTGAGTGCCAACATGGTTGCTGTGGGTAACGAGTTGTCCATTCGCGCCATTGGGGGCAAGTCGCTTGAAATACTTCACTTGGAGCGGTTCGTAAGTGGGCCAAGCGGGGGTTCCAATACCGAGGGGGATAGTCAAATCAATGAATTTCATGAGTTGTCTCCTTTAACAAAATTAATTGGGTGGAGCATTGGCAACGATGAAAAAAGATTGTATCTTTAAAACAACGTGCAATTCAACCGTTGAATTGGATGTGCGTGACAGGTGATTTTTTAGAATGATGCATAATTCTAAAGCAGAAATAAAATACTGTCAAAGATATAGTAAAGGTGATTTGAGGGTTTTTTGCAGGGCATACCTCCTCGTATGAGTTTCCGAAATAAACATTAAAACGCAATTACAGCTCAACGAGATAACAGAGGGGGAAAAGGCTGCATCGGTTAACCGGAGCGTGTGCAGTAATTGCGTTTCACGCTATTCGTATGTAGTATATTGATGGTGAGGTGTCATCTATTTTGAACACATGTAACATAGCACGAAACGTTATGTGTGTCAAGTATTTGTTGATATAGGCGAAGAAAATCGAGCATAAATTGATTGAAATGGGAAAAGTGTGGTATAATACACGCATCCAAACTTATTGAGAGTTTCATTTTATAGCAGGGTGGTGGGGAAAGTATGCGACTTGGAGAAAGAATTAGAGCGCGGCGCAAAGAGCTGGATTTGAGCTTGCGTGAATTGGCTGATGCTGTCGGTTTGACATCGAGTTTTTTGAGTTTGATAGAGCGTGACCAAAGCAGTCCGTCCATTGAATCACTGCGTAAAATCAGTGACGCATTGGAAGTTCCGGTATTTTATTTTTTGTTGGAGCCATACAATAGAAGCCCGATTGTGCGGCACAACAAGCAGCTCACGCTCACCGATGAATCATCGAACCACGTGTATAAATTACTTTCGCCTAGTTTGTACCATAAAATGGAAGCGTTGTTGTTTGAGCAAGAGCCAAATGGCGAGAACTTTGCGACACCGCTCAAACAATACACGGAAGAATTTTTATACATATTGCAAGGCACGCTGGAAATTCAATTGGGGGATGAGGTATATGTACTGGAAAAGGGGGATTCGGCATATTTTGATAGTCCAATGTTGCGCCGGATGGCAGCCATAGGGGATGAACTATTGCGGGTTATTGCGGTTATTACGCCGCCCATATTGTGAGCGGGCAACAAAACACACGTGGGACAACCTGTTTCGCCATTGTGTGTGAGGGGGATAATCGGGATTAATTGGCAATGTGAATTTGCTCAAAAAAACGGATTGTGCTAAACTTTCCGCCAGTTGAGCGAGGCGTGATGTTTCGTTTTAACAAAGGAATATAGATGTGGGGGCGTGGTGTAGTTGGTTAACATATCGGCCTGTCAAGCCGAAGATCGCGGGTTCGAGTCCCGTCGCTCCCGCTGTGACACTGTCCTTCTTGCCGGAAGGGACATGTGTGTTTCAACAAAGGGTAAAATACGCTATTAGGTTGCAGGCCGTTAAGCGTATACCCTTGGATTGTGATTGCCTCTAGCAATGCTAGGGGCAATTTTCTTTTTAAACTGTTTTCCTTGGCGGTTTCCCAAAGAGCGGGGAGATTTTTTGCCAAGTGGTATGAAGCCAATATAGCATCTGGTTGGATGGTTGTCAAATTACAAGCAAGTTGTTCTCGGTAGAGTTGGCGATGGCGTTCATATTCGGTGCGCGAGAGGTCGCCTTCGATGAATAGATTCTTTGCCCGCACAATTTTTTCTTGCAGGGACTGGTAGGTTTCTTTTTGCGCAGTAGACGAGAGTATATCCGGGATGAGCCGGTCGGGCCAGTGCGCCGGCCAGTGCAAGTGTCGAAAGAAAACCACCAGTTGCGCTTCGATTGGTTCAGCGTGAACGGTGGGCTGGGTGCAAGCATCCCGCTGTTGAATGCGGGTGGCGCAGCGATAATAACGTCGCCCGCCGGTGCTGACGGAGCGCATCGGCTTGCCGCAGTCGCCGCAAATCAATGTGCCGGTCAGCGGGTGGATAGTCAGCGGTTTTCCCCCGCGCACAATCGGTGCGGTGCGCCGTATCTGCCGTACTTCTTGCGCGCGGTCGAATAAGGTTTGCGGGATAATGGCACGATGTAGTCCGGGATAGAGCGCTGCAGCATCATTCCGTTTCCGTTTGACCCCGTTGGCGGAGACGCCGTAATAGGGAACAACGCCGGTATAAAAGACCCGCTTCAACATTTCGCGCACCGAATCTTTGAGAAAGACCGGCGGTCCGTACCGCCGCAGGTCAGCGGCTTTACGTTTGGGGCGCAAAGCAATTGATTTGCCGTTATAGCGCACACCGGTTTTGTTGAGAAAATCGGCGATATCCCGGTCGGAAGCGCGGTTTAGCACACTTTGTTTGTATGCCCTGCGCACGGCAATCGCTTCGATGGGGTGCGGAACCAGCACCACCCCATCCCCGGTATCAGCTTTGCCGAAACGGGGACAGTAGTCTTTGCCGTTGGGGTCATTGCAGGCAGAACACAAACCGGTGCAATAGCCAAACGGAATGGTACCGTTGTGCAAGCCTTTTTTGGCGCGTTCGAGCAACCCTTTTCGGGTTTCAACCCGCAGTTTGTCGATGTAGATTTCCGCCAGCGTGCCCAGCACGGCGAGGGTGAGTTTTCCCCAAGGGGTGGTGAAATCGAGATTTTCGGTCAGCGAAACGAAAGAAACATTTCGCCGCCCCAACCGCTCAATGGCGCGCAACAAGCCCGCCAGCGAACGGTAGAAGCGGTCAATGGCGTGCACGACGACCACATCAAATTGTTCCCGCTCGGCATCACGGAACAGTGTTTCCAGTGCGGGACGGGCATCGAGCGTGCCGGAAATACCGGCATCGGTGTAGATTTTTTGCAACTGCCAGCTTTTACGGGTGCAGTATTCCTTAATTGCCCGCTGTTGGGCATCGAGCGAATGTCCGGTTTCAGCCTGATTATCGGTTGAGACGCGGCAATAGCCGACGGCAAACATAGTCATAAAAACCTCCTGTAGGATATGGTTGGAACAGATGTTTGTGCCCTTTACCATACCCTACAGGTTAAAAAAGTCAAACAGCGGGTGGGATGAGATCTCCTTCAACGACATCATCGCGAGGCAAGACCAGCCGGTCTTCCGCATCGGTCAGTTGGGAAATGAACGGCGGATGCGGGACGAGCCGGACAATGCGATCATTCTGCACATAAACGCGGTCAAACACCGCCGCGAAGAGCGATTTTTGCTCGGCGGGGGTCAGGTATTGCCAAAGTTCTGTCGGATGTTCGAGCCAGCGCGAGACCCGGTCATTATCAAGATGTGAGGGCGTCAGCAGCGTTGCCATTTCTTTGTCGATTTGCGCTTTGCGGCGCTCAAAGTCGCTGTGATTGAGATTGCCATCCAGATAGGCGGTGCGCGCCCGGTCAAAACGGGCGTGCAGGTCACGGCGGCGGCGTTCAACTTCTGCCATGCCGTATTCGGCTGCCACTAAATAGGCGCGGATCTGCATTTTCCAATCATCGGGCAGACGGAGCGAGCTGAGTACCTGTTGCACCTCGGCTTCCAGCGGTTCTGCCAGAACAATCGGCTGGGGAGAGCGACTGTCGCGGTCGAGTTTGGATTTGCCGATATTTTCGCGGTCGCGATAGTAGCGTTTGCCGGCGCCGTTGGTGACGGCAGTCATTTTGTTGCGCATTGGGTAACTGTAAAGCAGACCACCGAGGGGATAGACGCGGCGGGTGCGTCCGCTGCGGGCGTTGATGGCACTCCGTCCCCGTTGTTTTCGTACCAGTTGTGCTTGGTCAAACAGTGCCATTGAAATCAGTGGTTTATGTTTGCCGGTGTATACGGCTTGCGGTTTGGCGAACTTGCGGCGTTCTTCGGCGACGCCTTCTCCGCCGCGATATTCAATCACGCCGGTGTAAAATGTGCGGCGCAGCATGTCGCGGGCGGTGTCGTTGGTGAATGCCAGCGGGCGGGTGAAACGTTTATAATCACCTTTTTTACGCTTGGGACGGAAAGTGAAGGGCTTGCCATCCAAATAAAATATATGGTGATTGAGTTTGTAGGCAATATCGGCGTCGGAGAAATTTCCTGTGCCGTACCATTCAAAGGCGAGTTTCACCGCTGCGCTTTCAATGGGATGTGGCACGACGATATCACCATTGCCGATGGGTGACTGACCGAAAAGCGGGCAGTAACCTTTGCCATTGGGGTCGGTGCAGGTATGGCAGCGGCCGGTGCAGTAGCCAAACGGAATGGAGCCGTTGTACAGCCCGGCACGGGCGCGTTGTTTTTTCCCGCGACTGGTCGTTTCGCTGAGATTGTCGACATAGATTTCCGCCAGCGTTGCCAGAATATTGAGCGTGAGTTTCCCCCAGGAGCTGGTGGAATCCAGCCTCTCATGATAAGAGACAAAGTTGACATCGGTGAGCTTCAAAAGACGCATAGTAGCCAGAAAATGCTCAATTTTGCGGTGCAAGCGACTGATGTAATAAACCATCACGACATCAAATTTACCGGTTTGAGCGTCCAAAAACATTTTCTGCAAGCCGGGACGATTTTTGAGTCGTCCGGAAATCCCTTCGTCGCGGTAAATTTCGACAATTTCCCAATGTTTATCTCGGCAGAAGCGTTCCATGTCTTCGCGTTGGCTCTCAAGGCTGCGCCCTTCTTCCGCCTGTTGTTCGGATGAAACGCGCAGATAAAGTGCAACTCGTTGGGGAGAGGTGGATTTTTCAGGCATTGGTTTCCTCCTGAGTGGAGGTGGTATTATTG
>CAZMXX010000199.1:0-7374 GCA_964570315.1 uncultured Anaerolineaceae bacterium
TCTCGTCGCCGCGTTCTGTGTGCGAGTACTGGGGCACGAGCGCCGGCATGCGGAGAGGGGAGCGGGCGGCAACTAGACCGCACAGCCGGCGCGAAAACCGGCACCACCACCGATTTTCGGGACAACTGGACGGTGGGCTACACGCCCGATTTGGTGACCGGCGTGTGGGTGGGCAATACCGACAATTCGCCGATGAAGCGCGTCACAGGCATCACCGGCGCGGCGCCCATCTGGCGCGAGGTGATGATGGCGCTGCACAAAGATTTGCCGCCGCGCGAATTCCCTCGCCCCGACGGGCTGACCGAGGAAACCATCTGCGCGGTGAACGGGCTGCTGCCCTCGGCAGGATGTTCGCAGCGGGTGGACGAACTTTTCATCGCCGGTACGGAACCCACACAGGTGGACGACTGGCATCGGCAGGTGAGGATTGACCGTCGCAACGGGTTGCTGGCGGGGGATGATTGCCCGCCGGAAATGACGGTCTCCCGTTGGGTGACGGTCTACCCCTCCGATGCGGGGCAATGGGTGGTAAAAAATCCGACCCGCCAGCCGCCGCGTGAGTTTTCGCCGTTGTGTGGGGATGGTTATCAGCCGCCAGCGGTCAGTTTTCAGCCGAAAGGGGAGCAACATCCCATCCGCTTTATTTCGCCGGATGCCGGGGCGACGTTCCGGCTGTCGCCCACCATCCCCGCCGGGGCACAGAAAATCCGCGTGGCGGTGGAACTTTCGCCGGACGTTCTGCCCGCTTCGGTGCAGTTGCGGGTGAACGGGCAACTGCTGGCGAAGGGGAATTCGGCGTGGTGGCAGCTTTCGCCGGGGGAATGGCAATTTGAAGCAACGGGGGTTGATGCGCAGGGGCAATCGGTGCGGGCAGCGGTGGCGGTGATGGTTACGGCTGTGCCATAATCCAATTTTCCAACTTTAAGTGGGAAATGCGTTGATAATGGCGCATATTATTCGTTACCAAGATTTTATTTTCTGCTAATGCTGTGCTGGCAATTAACAAATCAAAATCAGGCAATAATTGCCCCGTTTTTCGCAGTGTCGTTTTTAATGCGCCAAATTGCCGAAGGATGTCGTCAGACAGTGGCAGCACGGAAAGCTGTTGTAAAAACAGTTGCGCCCGTTCCAAATTGTGTTCAACATAATTTGAATTGAACGCGCCATAATACAATTCCGCACGTGTAATGACCGATACAGAAATTTGTGTCCAAGTCACCCGCAACAATTTTTCCTTTACCTGCGCGTGACCTTTCAGCCAATAAATACAAATATCGGTATCAAGCAGGTAATTCATAGCGACAAATCTCGATTGGACACCGTACGTGTGCGATAAATTTCATCAACAATTTCGTCCGGCTCACGCTCATCGCGCCAACTGCCAAAAGTATCCATCGCATTCGTTGATGTTCCATGAGCACGATTATATTTATGTTGCAAATAGTCAATGAAATCCAACACTTCGGGGAGGACATCTGTTGGCAACAAACGGATTTTTTCAATTGTTTCTTTTTTCAAATCGTGCGTCATACATCACCCCCAAATAATTGTGTAGCTATTTTAGCACAGAAACATCTGTAATGAAAGGATTTTACAAATGAAACGCACTGCAATAGCCCTTCTCATCATACTGGTGCTCGCCACCGCCTGCCAACTGCGACCCACCTCCGCCCCCACCGCCGAGTCATCCGCCACCGACACCCCGTCGCAGGCGCAGACCCTGCCCGCCGCCGAGCCGAGCGCGTCCCCCACGCCGGAAACGCCTTTCCCGCCGCTGGTGCTGCGCGCCACGCCGGAAAACGGCGCAGAAGTCGCACTGGATGCGCCCATCGAACTGACTTTTGACCAGCCGATGGACACGGCGTCGGTGGAAAAAGCCTTTTCCATCGAACCCGCACTGGATGGGGCACTGGATTGGGTGGATGATACCACAGTGCGTTTCGTCCCGACGCAGGGTTATCAGCGTGGCGAACGCTACCGCGTCACCGTGGCGGAAGGGGCGAAAAGCGCCGCTGGCTTGCCGCTCAATCGCCCGGTGGAAGTCACTTTTGAAACGGTGGGCTATCTGGCGGTGAGCAGTGTTCAGCCCGTACCGGACAGCACGGAAATTCTGCCCGACACCACCATCACCGTGCTGTTCAACCGCCCGGTGGTGCCGCTGACCGCCATCGAGAATCAAGCCGGATTGCCGCAACCGCTCACCTTTACCCCGCCCGTGCGCGGCGAAGGCGTGTGGCTCAACACCTCGATTTTCCAATTCACCCCCGCCGAGGGGTTCGTTCCCGCCACCGAATACACTGCCCGCGTCGCCGCCGGATTGACCGCGATGGACGGCAGTGTGCAGGAAGATGATTTCGTGTGGCGTTTCCGCACTGAAACGCCGCAGGTGGTTGCCGAATACCCGCAGGATGGCGCGCAATTCGTCAGCCCCACCCCCGTGATTCAACTGGCGTTCAACCAGCCGATGGATCACGCTTCGGTGGAAGGGGCATTCCGCCTGCGCAACACCGCCACCGGCAACCCCATCGCCGGGACATTTTCATGGGCATCGGAAGGTCTCACCCCGCCGTTGGACCCGTACAACAATTTTTATAATTATTACGCCGCCAACACTCAGGGAAATGACGGTCCCAAAGCGGTCGGGGTGGAAACGGTCTCCTTCACCCCCGCCGATCCCCTGTCGCCGGGCGCGAAATATATCGTCTTCCTCGGCGATACTGCCACCGGCGCATTGGGCAACAACGCGACCCTCTCTTTCCCGTACAGTTTTTCGTTCTCCGTGATTCCGCCGCTGGAAATTGTCAACACATACCCCGGCGACGGCGATACCGATGCCAGTCCGTGGGATTCGCTGGAAGTGACGTTCTCCGCGCCGGTAGACCCCGCTTCGGTGAAAGTGGGCGAAAATATCATCATCAGCCCGCCCGTGACCGCCTCCGAGGTCTATACTTATTTTTGGGATAGCGCCACGGCAATGAACATCGGCTTTCCGACCACCGCCTCCAGCGCGTACACCGTCACCCTGAAAGGGAGCATCACCGACCGCTACGGTCAGCCGTTGGGCGAAGATACCACCATCCATTGGCAAACCCTCGCCTTCGAGCCGATGCTCTACCTGCACACCCCCGGCGATGTGGCAATGTACCGCACCGACACGCCGACCGACCTCTATTTCACCGTGCGGAATGCCGCGAAGGTGTCATTCAGCCTCTACCGTCTGCCGGAAGACGATTTCATCCAATTAATCGGACAAGACCGCTGGGATTTTCGGCGGGGTTATCTTCCGCCGCGTGACGCGCTGATACGACAATGGACGGTGGACACCGCCCCCATACTGAACCAAAATGCCATTTACGGCACAAATTTGGCGGGCGAAGAGGACAGCATACTCCGCCCCGGTTTGTATTATTTGATGTCCGGTATCAATCCCGGCGACGAGTATCCCGAAGCCGAAAATCTCGGCTCACAACCCCGCGTCCAGCAAATCATCGCCGTGAGTGGCGCGAATCTGACCGTGAAATCGTCCGCCGACCAGACGATGGCATGGCTGACCGACCTGACCACCGCCGAACCCATCACCGGGACGATACTCCGTTTCCGCACCGAAAACGATTCGCTGGGTACGGTTGTCTCCGACGCAAACGGCATCGGCGGCGTGACCCATGCGTCGCTCGACCCGTGGGACGCCCGTTTCGTCTTCAGCGATGACCCGTTCGCCGTTGCCAGCACCGATTGGCGCGACGGCATCGAGCGTTGGAATTTCGGCATCAGCACCGAAGATTTTCTGCGACCGTATGCCTTCCATCTGTACACCGACCGCGCCATTTATCGCCCCGGGCAAACCGTCTTTTTCAAGGGCATCATCCGCAAAGATGATGATGCCCATTACACCCTGCCCGACCCGCGCCCGGTGCAGGTAACCGTGTATGATTATCAGGGCAGACAACTTCTTTCCGAAAGTTATTCCCTGAACGAAAACGGCACCTTCAACGGGCAATTCGATTTGGCGGACGAAGCCAGTCTGGGCGGCTATTTCATCGAAGCGGTATATGAAGATGAATCTTTCGGCGCAAACTTTTCGGTGGCGGCGTACCGCAAACCGGAATTTCTGGTGGATGTCTCCACCGATAAACCGGAATACCGCAACGGGGAGACGATTTTGCTCACCGCCCGCGCCAGCTACTTTTTCGGTGGGGCAGTGAAAAACGCGCCCGTGCAATACAACATTCTTTCCGAAGATTATTTCTTCCGCTATACCGGCAAAGGCTGGTACGATTTCACCGATTACGATTTCAGCCGCAACCGCAGTGAGGATTTCGTCCCCGGCTTTGGGGAACGGATAATGGACGGCGAAGCGACCACCGACGCCGACGGCGTATTTTCGCTGGAAGTCCCCGCCGACATCGCCGAGCAGATTGCCAGCCAACGTTTCACGCTGGAAGTGACCGTCACCGACCCCGACAGCAACCAGCAGGTCTCGAACCGCACCACGGCTATCGTCCACAAAGGGGATTTTTATGTCGGACTGCGCCCTGAAAAATATGTCGGCACTGCCGGGCAGGACACGGCGGTCAACGTGCTGACCGTGGATTGGCAGAGCCAGCCCATCACCAAAAAAGAAATCACCCTCATTTTCAACGAACATCGCTGGTACAGCGTGAAAGTGCAGAGCGATAGCGGCGGCTATTATTGGGAAAGTCAGGTGGAAGACACGCCCGTCGCCACCGTGACCGTCACCACCGATGGCGACGGCATGGCGCAAGCGACCTTCGTCCCCGAAACGGGCGGGGTGTACAAAATTGAAGCCCTCGGCGTGGATGACGCGGGCAATCGCGTGCGCTCCTCCACCTTTATGTGGGTTTCCGGCAGCAAGTATATCAACTGGCGACAGGAAAATAACGACCGCCTTGAGCTGGTGACGGACAAAAAAGAATACCGCGTCGGCGATGTGGCGACCATCCTGATTCCGCACCCGTACAGCGGCACGGTGCGCGCGCTGGTGACGCAGGAACGGGGGCACATCTATCAAACCGAAGTGATGACTCTGCCCACCAACTCCGAGCAGCTTCAAATTCCCATCACCGCCGATATGCTGCCGAATATGTTCGTGTCGGTGGTGGTGCTGCACCCATCCACCCCCGATGACCCCGTGCCGAGCTTCAAAGTGGGCTATGCTCAACTGCCGATTGACGTATCGGAAAAAGAAATCAACATCACCCTGAAAGCCGACCGCGACAGTTACCTGCCCGGCGACACGGTGACATACAGCGTCACCGCCACCGATGCGGCGGGCAAGCCGGTAGCCGCGGAATTTTCGCTGGCAGTGGTGGACAAAGCCATTCTGACCCTCGCGCCGGACAACGGCGGCTCGCTGTTGGATAAATTCTGGCGCGAACGCGGGCTGGGCGTGCAGACTGCCGTCGGGCTGAGCCTTTCGGCGGAACGGGTGAACGCCACCGTCGCCAGTGAAGCCAAAGGCGGGGGCGGCGGCGGTTTCGAGCAGGCTTTTGAGACCGTGCGCGGCGAATTTAAAGACACCGCTTTCTGGCTGGCAGATTTTACCACCAATGCCGATGGCACGGGCAGCGTCACCGTCAAACTCCCCGACAACCTGACCACCTGGGTGCTGACCGCGCGGGGGATTTCAAAAGACACGCTGGTCGGCGATGATTCCATCGAAATTGTGAGCACCAAACCGCTGCTGGTGCGCCCGGTCGCCCCACGCTTTTTCGTGGTCGGTGACGAAGCGCAATTGAAGATGATTGTGCAAAATAATACCGAAAACGCCCTGACCGTGGACACGCTGTTCGAGGCGGTCGGTGCGGAGCTGATGGACACGCCCGCCACCGGCTCGCTCACCATCGGCGCGGGCGAAACGGCGACGGTGGTCTATCCGGTGAAAATCGGGCTGGCGGATGAAGCCGTCCTCCGCTTCGGGGCGAAAGGCGGCGGCTTTGAGGACGCGGTGGAAATCACCCTGCCCGTCTATCGCCACAGCACCCCGGAGACGGTCGGCACGGCGGGGGTACTCGATGCGGACGGCGCGCGGCTGGAAGGCATCGCCCTGCCGCAACGCTTCGACCCGACGCAGGGGCAACTGACTGTCACCATTGAGCCGAGTCTCGCCGCCGGTATGCGCAACGGGCTGGACTATCTGGAACATTTCCCGTATGAATGCACCGAGCAGGTGGTCAGCCGTTTCCTGCCGAATGTGGTCACCTACCGAGCCTATCAACAATTGGGCATGGACAATCCCAAACTGGCGGCACGGCTGCCGGAACTGGTGTCGGTGGGGCTGCAAAAACTGTACGCCCGCCAAAATCGCGACGGCGGCTGGGGCTGGTGGTCGGCGGACAAAAGCAACCCATACCTGACCGCATACGTGCTGCTGGGGATGATTGAGGCACAGCAAGCGGATTTCACCGTGGAAAAAGGGGTCATCAACCGGGGCGCAAAATTCCTGAAAAACCATCTGGACAGCCCGAAGGATGTGCAATCGAATTGGCAGGCGAACCGGCAAGCCTTCATCCTGTATGTGCTGGCGGAAACCGGCAACGGCGATATGGGGCGCACGGTGGCGCTGTTCGACCAGCGAGAGAAACTGGACACCTTCGGCAAAGCGTATCTGGCGATGGCGTTCCACGTGCTGGAACCGAAAAACCCCGACCGCGCCGAAACGCTCATCAGCGACATCACCGCCGAAGCCATCGTCAGCGCGACGGGGGCGCACTGGGAAGAATCGCAACCCGACTTTTTCAATATGAACACCGACACCCGCAGCACCGCCATCGTCATCGCCGCGCTGAGCCGCATTGACCCGCAGAACGCCATCGCCCCCAACGCCGTGCGCTGGCTGATGTCGGTGCGCGAGCACGGCGGCACATGGGAGACCACGCAGGAAACGGCGTGGGCAATCATCGGCTTGACCGATTGGATGGTTGCCACCGGCGAACTGAACGGCAATTACGGATGGACGGTCTCGCTGAACGGGCAATCGCTGGGCAATGGCGCAGTGGACGCGGCGAATATTGACCAATCGGTCAGCCTGACCGCCGCCGTGCAAGACCTGCTGGCGGACACCGTCAACCGGCTGGTGATTGAGCGCAATCCCCCCGCCGGCGCGTCTTCCGGCGACGGACGGCTCTATTACACCGCCCGGCTGGAATATTACAAGCCGGTGGAAGACGTGAAAGCGCTGGAACGGGGCATCATCGTCGCCCGGCAATATTCGCTGGCGAGCGACCCCGACGGGCGCGCCATCACCTCGGCAAAAGTGGGCGACATCATCACCGTGAAACTGACGCTCATCGCCCCGCACGACCTGCATTATGTGCTGGTGGAAGACCCCATCCCCGCCGGAACGGAAGGGATTGA
>CAZMXX010000200.1:0-7350 GCA_964570315.1 uncultured Anaerolineaceae bacterium
ATGCCTGCGCACCGGATGGGACGTCTTTGGAAATTCAAGAAAGACGAAGTGGATGAGTGGGTGAAAGCAGGCGGGGCATCAGAGCGAAACAATAGAAAACGGCAGGACTGACAAATGAACGCACAAAATGCCATTAAGAAAGTAGCCGACAAATTACAGCCCCACTGCGAGCCGGATGAGCTGTTGGCCATGGTGACACACTGGCTACAGACTCCGCATTTACCTGCCCCTCTGATGTCAGATAAACTTCGCCGGATTGCCATCTCGGCCATTTGCGAAGAAACGACCAGTAATGTGTCCAATAGCGCTGACTTTTTAGAAGATCCTGCATCTTATCAGACAATGTTGTCGTTGCAATGGTCTGGCGTCCCCTATCCCCCTCCAAAGTCGTGGTCTTTCACGTTTATTGATCTGTTTGCAGGGATTGGTGGATTCCGCCAAGCCTTCCAGAGTGTTGGCGGCAAGTGTGTATTTTCAAGCGAATGGGACAAATACGCTAAGCAAACTTATCAGGCCAATTATGGTGAAACCCCATATGGCGACATTCGCAAGCTTCCTAAAGAGTCGATACCTGATCATGACGTGTTATGCGCAGGATTTCCGTGTCAACCATTTTCTCTTGCAGGTGTTTCAAAAAAGAATTCGTTGGGGCGTAAGCACGGTTTTGAGGACGAAACCCAAGGGACTCTATTTTTCGAAATCAAAGAGATCCTGCGTTTGAAACGACCGAAAGCATTTATGCTTGAGAACGTAAAGAATCTCCTCTCTCATGATGGTGGCAGGACATTCGAGGTGATCAGACATGCTCTTGAAGACTTGCTTGGCTATGTAATTAACTGGGAGATTGTTGACGGCGGCAAATGGGTTCCTCAACACAGAGAGCGTATATTCATCGTGGGATTTGATCCGGATCAGGTAGACATATCCCGAGACCGTATCATCATTCCGAAAAAGCCATCAAAAAAATATGTTTATCAAAAACTTTCCGAAATAATAAAAAAGAAGCTTGATGGTTATACTCTGGGTCCTGGTACTTGGGCTACACTCAAACGGCATAAAGCATATCACGCTTCACAAGGCAATGGGTTCGGGTATGGCCTACTTACCTTCCCGATACCTGATGACGCCGTAACACGTACAATTTCCGCACGATACCACAAAGATGGCGCAGAAGTCCTCATAGAACAGAAAGGACGTAGACCGCGTCGATTATCCATTGAAGAAGCAATGCAGTTGCAGGGGTATGATCCTAAGAAATTCATATTCCCTGTCTCCAGGACACAGGCTTACAAACAAATTGGAAACAGTGTTGTAGTTCCTGCCGTGAAGTCTACAGCCCTTGAGATAGCCAAAGTACTTGGAGGTGATATGCCGTGACGGATGCAACTGTTTCTTCGGAGCGCTCTGATGACCTTCGGTGGAAAGCATCCGCTGAGGGTATTTCTCTTATAACCAGCGCGGGCTGCATTAAGGCATCAGCGGTGGATATTGTCCGCATTGAATTTAAAGGGCAAACAGTTCTTCAGGGGATTCAAATAAATATAAAACCTTCCGAACAGCTGACGGATCTGAAATTCAGCCGCTTCCCGGCCAAGCTAACACTGGAAATGATTCTGCCCGGTACAGCTATGGAAAAGCCCTTTCTGAGAGTCATAGTGATGTCCGGTTCAACCAAATACACGATACCGGCATTGCCAGAACAAGATCAGCTCATCGTTTCAGGGCAATGGTTTCCGTTAGTCCCGTCAGAAATCAGGGAGATTTCTGATTTGCTTGAGGCCTGTGGTATTACAGATATCAAGAGCTTGTCTTTACGCCAATGTCTGGAACTGCTCCGTTCAGAGGCAGAGTTCCTCACCGTAGTTGAGAACAGCAATGACAGAGAGCATCCGTCAACGCTTCCGGGAGTTGTGCCCACTTTTTCGGGAACAATGGATCTGCTTGTGAAACATGGTTTTACAGCGAGCCTTTATCCTTATCAGAAAACTGGCGTTTCTTGGTTGCGCAGTGTAGCCAAAGAAGAACTGGGATGTATCCTGGCCGATGAAATGGGATTGGGTAAAACAGTTCAGATTATAGCCTTGCTGACACTATTCAAGATACATTGGAATATGCCGGCTCTAATAGTAGCGCCTGCTACGCTCCTCGAAAATTGGCGGAGAGAATTTCTGAAATTTTCTCCCAATATCAACGTGCTCGTTCATTCCGGTTCGCAGCGCACAGGTTTTCCATCCTCCCTTAGAAACTATGATGTGGTTATTACATCTTATGACATTGCCGTTCGTGACCACGGGATGCTTAGTATGATTGAGTGGGGGTTTATTATTCTTGATGAAGCCCAAGCAATTAAAAATCCTGCCACGCGGCGGGCCATTGCTCTGAAATCCTTAAACAAGAAAGTTGCCATAGCTGTAACAGGCACCCCCGTAGAAAACAGGCTTAGAGATTTGTGGTCTCTTATGGATTTTTCATGCCCCGGTCTGTTAGGGACTTTGGAGCAGTTCGAAGTCTCAAACCCTGATTCAGAAGTGGCCGCAAAACGGATAGAACGGATTGTCTCTCCTTTGATTCTGAGACGACGGGTTGATGACGTTGCCGATGATCTTCCGGAAAAAATTATCATATCTCAGACGGTATCCATGAGTGAGTCCGCATTGACTAAATACGAGGAATTGCGTCAGCAGATAGCAAATGAATACGGGAATTCCGCAACTTTGGTTTCCCTGATAAAACTCCGTCAATTTTGCACACATCCGTACCTTCTTGAAGAAGGGCCGATTGATGATCCCGCAAAAGATAGTGATAAATATGTTCGCTTAATTGAAATCTTGGAAGAGATAATAGAAAGAAATCAGAAAGCGATCATATTTACATCATTTTCCGTAATGTCGGATTTGCTTGTATCAGATTTATCTTCGAGGTTTGGTCGGCCGTGCATACAAATTGATGGGCGAACACCTGTCACAGACCGCCAGAAACTTGTAGATTTTTTTGGTGAGGTTAATGGCAGCGCCTTTCTCATCCTCAACCCCCGTGCTGCCGGCACCGGTCTGAATATTACAGAGGCTAATCATGTCATTCATTATAATCTTGAATGGAACCCGGCTGTTGAGGATCAGGCTACTGCTCGCGCTTACCGAAGAGGTCAGAGACGACCTGTAACAGTTCACCGCCTTTTTTATCCGGACACTGTTGAAGAAGTGATTGATGACCGAATCCGGCGCAAAAGATTGCTTGCAGATGCGGCAGTAGTCGGAACTGAGGCTGCCGAAGCTGATGCAGCAGACATTGCCAGAGCTCTGACGATTTCACCGGCTGCAAAAGGAGTCAACAGAAAATGAACCGAACAAGAGCTATAACGAAAACTCTAAGCAGAAATGATACTGGGGAAACCGGCGGTCACCAGGCAGGGATTCTCATCCCAAAACGGGAAGAAATCCTCTCATTTTTCCCGGAGCTGAATAAAGACGAAAAGAATCCACGATATTTAATAACTTTTGTCGATTCATTTGGAGAGAGATGGCCCTTTTCATTCATTTACTACAACAATTCGTTCTTTGGGGGAACAAGAAATGAGTACCGTCTAACCGGAATGACAAGGTTTATGAAGGCGTACAATCTTAAAGCCGGAGATGAGCTTACTCTCAAGCGAGATGGGGATGGATTCTATACCATTTCATACTCAAGAAACAAAGTCACGTCTGCATTTGTCGATGGAAAACTGAAACTGGGGAATTCATGGAAAGTTGTAAAGATTTAGAAATATCCCGCACACAGGAGGTCTAACATGACTCGAAAACAAACATTACCGCCAAATCCGGCCAGGCTCATCGAGGGACTGCGTGACACCGGATATGACTTCAATACGGCATTAGCCGACATAATAGACAACTCTGTTGATGCCGGTGCCAGTAAGGTAGATATCAGAATCCAGATGGATTCAGAAGGAGATATCATGGTCACCGTTGCCGACAATGGTTGCGGCATGGACGAGAAAACTCTCTTGGACGGCATGACTTATGGGGCGACAGGTCGAGATGACCCCAAACGGCTGGGTAAGTTTGGACTTGGCCTTAAAACAGCATCGACAGCGTTTTGCCGAAAGCTTTCAGTTATCACCCGTGATGCAGCAGATACTGAGCTGATGAAGGCAACATGGGATCTGGACCATGTGATCAAGATGTCTGAGTGGGAACTGCTTCTCGACGAACCGGATGCGTTTGAGCGAAGTCTGTTTGAGGAAGTTGCACATGATTCATCGGGAACACTTGTCGTGTGGGATAAGATTGATCGTCTACTGAAAAACTATTCGGATCCATCAGGTAGCTTCGCACGAAAGGCACTGGACAAGGTAATTTCGGGGTTTCGCCAGCACGCTTCAATGGTGTATCAGCGTTTTTTGGATTTCAAAGACAAACGTGCGCGTGATATTGAGATGACTCTAAATGGAACGTCAATAAACCCTTGGAATCCGTTTTGTGAAAGCGAGCCTGAAACAGAGCTTGTCGCAGAGAAAAGCCTTCAGGTTGAGCTGCCTGATGGAAAGTCCGCCGAATTTCAGATCAGAGCCTTTATACTACCAAGACGTGAACACTTTTCTACCCCAGATGCGGCCAAAGATGCACAACTGACAAATAAAATGCAGGGGATATATATCTACCGGGAAAACAGACTGATTCACCCGGCTGATTGGTTGGGCATGTTCAGCAAAGAACCCCACCTTTCCCTGTTACGTGTTGAATTTTCATTTGATCATCTGTTGGATGAAGCATTTCAGGTCGACATAAAGAAATCCCGAATTCTGCTGAATGAAGACCTGTACAATTGGGTCCTTAATGAATTTCTTCCTGCCCCGAGAAATGCCGCAAATGAACGTTATCGTACAGGTCAACGCAAAAAGGCGGGTGAACAGGCAAAAGATGCCCATGAAGGATCAAATCGATCAATCTCAAATAAAGAAAAAGACCTGCGTAAGGCTGAGATTACCGTTGTAGATAAAGATTCGAATGCCGTTGAAGTAAAAAATAAATCCGGTACGGTTCGTCTGAAGCTGAAAATATCTGATTCATTAGCTCCCGGTCAAGTTTGTGTGCAACCAGCAGACAGCATCGATGATGGTATTCTCTGGGCTCCTGCCCTTATTGATGGTCACCATGCCGTAATGATCAACACCGGACATCCCTATTACCATAAAGTCTACATCCCGAATCTTGCTTCAGGAGTAACAATACAGGGAATGGATTCTTTGCTCTGGGCACTGGTCGAAGCTGAATTGGGAACAATTAACGAAGCTACAAAGACTCACTTTGAAGAGCTTCGTTTTGAGGTGTCCAGGTTGCTTCGCAAGCTGGTTGAAGACCTTCCCGAACCTGATTTGGAAGGGGAATCATGATTGACTCCAAGCACTTGTCAGAAGCTTTGACTGAACGTTTCGGACTCGGTGTGCTGGCAGTAACCAAGCAGGCTCCGGAAGGGCAAAAAATTATAATCAGGCCGGAAGATATTGAACATACAATATCCTTTCAGGTTGAACTTGTGCTTGGATGGAGAACAATTACAGCAGTTTTTATGCCCGGTAATTTCGCGGCGGATTTGGTTCGGAGCATGAATACTGCGACAGCCGATCAGCGTTCGGCCTTCGCAGTGTTTGCCAATTCTCTTCAAGCCAAGGGAGCAAAGGTCACTCTGGAATTTGATGGTAAACAAGCGGAGCCGACTGTTCCCGAGCAATGGCCGACCAAATGGAGCAATATAACCATCAGCATGAAAAAAGTTGGCGTTGTGCTGGAGAATTGCGGTTCCTATGATTTCGATGCCGCTTTTCCTTGGACAACTGGTTTCTTTGGAATGGCACTTTCTCTCCTTCCTCTTGAACCTGTTCCGGAAGAGAGAAGGAAGGCGGAAGAAGAGGGTGCGGAGTTGTATAGATTGGTTAAACAATATGAACGCAGCCGAATCAATCGTGCTGCCTGCATAGAAATACATGGCACCTCCTGCAAGATATGCAATTTCAGTTTTAAAGAAACGTATGGAGAAATCGGCGATGGATTTATTCATATTCACCATACTGTGCCTCTTTCACTGATGGGGGGCAGTTATGTGCTGAATCCTGCTACTGACCTGATTCCGGTTTGCCCCAACTGTCATGCAATGCTTCATCGCAGAATACCGCCCTATACAGTTGATGAGATTGAGATGGTGATGCGTTCTAGGGAAGATACGGATGGATAAAATCAGCAGACAGAAACGGAGCTGGAATATGAGCCGGATACGCTCAAAAGATACAAAACCTGAGAAGACCATCCGGTCTCTTCTTTTCCGTTCCGGTTATCGTTTCCGGCTGCACAGAAAGGACCTTCCCGGAAAACCGGATATTGTTTTACCAAAGTATCAGACAGCAATACTGGTGCATGGCTGTTTTTGGCATTTGCATGGATGTGAGTTCTCATCAATCCCGGAAAGCCGCAGAGAATGGTGGGAGGCCAAGCTGAAGGGGAATAAGGATCGTGACCTCGGGAATCTGGAAAAGCTAATTAACTCTGGCTGGCGTGTGGTAATAATTTGGGAGTGTTCTTTTAGAAAAACAAAAGGTAATGAACGCAAACGAGCGTTAGACCAAATAAAATCTCATATTGAGGAATTCCTGCTTTCCACAAACCAATTCATGGAAATTGATGCTGAAGGGGTGCATATGGATACATTCAGAAATGTTAATGTACGATCCTCCCATGAGGAATCAAGGTAAAGAGTTATGGAAGCGCATGGCAAATCAAAAGGAGGTTAAACGATGAGCGACTCTTCTCGCTTCTCGGGTTATCACATTCAAATTGGTGGTGAGGACCTGATTGACCGTTACCTCCATGGCATTTTAGCTGACGACCCCGAAAACGAGGACAACAAAGAGAAAGCAGAAAAGAAGCTCCTTGAGATTCTCAAAGAGATGCGCGTCAGATTCGGGACTTTATTGAAAACTGACAATGTTTCGTTTCTGATTGGGGCGGGAGCCTCTCTTGATGCGGGCGGCGTTTCCCTCGACAATATCCCTATTCCTCTTGAAAGGATGTTGATTGAGAAAGCAGCGGCAGGGAAAGAAGGAGACGCAGCTCCGAGTTGGTTAGAATTCTTCTATGAAAGCGTTTCTCTGTTATCGAATGATGGATACGCGCTCAAAGAGCGTTCTGAGCTTTTCAAGTCAACCCAAGAGAAAGCCTTTCCAGCCATTGCAGTCAACCTCGAAGACTACCTCAGCCATCTTCATATGTGGCTTGCTGGAATGGTGCACGAGACTGAAACGCTGACGTTGTCGGGCGGCGCTGGCATCACAATCGCTAAGAATGATCTCGAGAAGTT